>JBGPLJ010000070.1:0-13075 GCA_041486385.1 Steroidobacteraceae bacterium | reverse complement strand
CTGCTCGACCGAGCTATAGCGGCGCTGCGGCTCCTTGCGCATCGCCATCATCAGGATATTCCCGAGTTCGCCCGAGAGCTGCCGCTTCAGTCGCGGCACGGTCGTGCCACGCTTTGCCGCGGATTCCTGATCGACGCTGCTGTCGGGAAAGAGCGTGGAGCCCGGCGCCGCCGGCGCCTCATCGCAGATCACGCGCTCGAGATCCTGGATTCTCAGGCCCCGCACGTTGAACGGACGGCGCCCGCTCAGGAGCTCATAGAGGAGCACGCCGAGCACGTAGGTATCGCTCGCGGTCGTGATCGGGTCACCCCGCACCTGCTCGGGGCTTGCGTGATCCGGGGTAAGCACACGCAGGTCCGCGCGCGTCAGGGCCATGGTGTGATGCGACTGGCGCACGTCCAATAGTTTCGCGATGCCGAAATCGAGCAGCTTCGGCACGCCTTCTTCGGTCACGAGAATATTCGAGGGCTTCAGGTCTCGATGCACGATGAGGTTCTGATGTGCGGCATGCACGGCTGAGCAGACCGTGCGGAAGAGTTGCAGCCGCGCCGTGAGGTCGAGCTTCTTGCGGTTGCAATAGACATCGATCGGCTCGCCGTCGACGTACTCCATAACCAGATACGGGATGCCGTCGGGCGTCGTGCCGCCGTCGAGGAGCCGCGCGATGTTCGGATGATCGAGCGTCGCGAGGATCTGCCGCTCGGACTTGAGCCGGCTGCGCACATCCTTCGTGACAAGACCCCGGCGCACCAGCTTGATGGCGACGCTCTGCGAGAACTGCTGATCGTTGCGTTCGGCGAGATACACCGCGCCCATGCCGCCCATGCCGAGTCGCCGCACCAGGCGATAGACACCGAGGACTTCGCCGGCCCGGTCTTCGGCGGCGCTCCAATCTTCGAGATCCGTGGGCGGTTCGGCGAGTGAATCCGCCAGCAGTTCACCCGTACCGAGGGCGCGCAGGCGCTCGACGGCTTCGCGATACAGACTGTCGTCGGTGCGGCAGCTTCGCGTCACATAGGAGAGCTGCTCGTGTGGCGTGAGCGTCGCGGCGTGTCTGACGATCTCTTCGAGATCCGGGGCGGTCTGCGACATGTGAGTCGTGCGTTCTTGGCGGTTGGCCCGTGGCATCCCTGCATCCATCGTGGGCCTTGCAACCATAGTAAGGAAGGGGTGTGCGGCCCGGCAAATTGACATTTCTGCAGACGCCCGGCCCTCGCTCCTCGACCCTGGATCGCCGCGATTCGCGGCGCTGTCCGCGGAACTGCTAGAGTTGCAAAGCTGCGTGTGACGGCAGGGAGCTTGCCAGGCGCGCGGCCGACACGGCACAGGGAGCGTTCACCGGTTACCGAAGGAAACACTCACATGGCGAAAGCAAAGAAGAAGGGACTGAGGTCAAAAGGCCTCAAGAAGTCGAAGCGCAAGGTACCCAGGCGACGCAAGCGCCGGATAACGCGCGGCGATCAACCGCCGGCCGGGCAACACGACTAGCAAGATCCAGTTCGATTGATGTATCAGGCTCGACGGCCCCCGCGCTCCGAAGCGCTCGACCTGCGCGGGCTGCGCCATCATCTCTGGCGCTGGGGACCCGAGTCGCGCACTCCGATCGTGTTGCTGCACGGCTGGGCGGATACCGGTGAGACGTTTCAATTCCTCGTCGACTGCCTGCCGGACGATTGGAGTCTGGTGGCGCTCGACTGGCGTGGCTTCGGCCGCAGCGCGTGGCGGCCGGGCGGCTACTGGTTTCCCGACTATCTGGCGGATCTCGACGCGCTGCTCGACATCGTGAGCCCCAAAGCGCCCGCGCGTGTCCTTGGCCACAGCATGGGTGGTAACGTGGCCTCGCTCTACAGTGGCGCACGGCCCGAGCGCATTGCGCGCGTCGCGCTCCTGGAAGGCTTCGGGCTGCCGCGTGCGCCTGCCAGTGCGGCGCCGGCACGCTATCGTGAATGGCTGGATCAGATGCGCGCGGCGTCACCCCGCTTCATGAGTTACTCGTCGTACGACGCCTTCGCGGGTTTTCTTGCCAAGCGCAGTCCGCGGCTCCCGCTGGAGCGCGCGCAGTTCATCGCTCGCGCATGGGGCGAAGAGCGCGACGGACGCGTCGTCGTGCGAAGCGATGCCGCGCATAAGCTGGTCAGTCCCATGCTCTACCGGCGCGACGAAGCGGAAGCCTGCTGGCATGAAATCACCGCGCCGGTGCTGCTCATGCTGGGTGGCCAGTCGGAATATCTGGCGCGCCTCGGTCCCAAGGGCGACGCGGCCACGCTCGCGCAGAAGTTCCCGAAAGCCGAGGTCGTGGCGCTGCCGGATTGTGGGCACATGCTGCATCACGAGCAGCCGCAGGCGGTCGCCGACGTACTGGCTACCTTCTTTTAGGGCCTTCTTCTAAAGTCGCGGCGGTTTGCTGCCGACACAATCTCTGCGCCACCCGTGCGTAGTCCGCAGTTGCCGGATCTTCCGGGCGCGCCGGAGCCATGAACCCGACTCGGCCCATCAATCTCGCGACCGGAGTGCGGCCCACAGCCGCGACGCCCAACGTCACGCTGACGGGCGAGCGGCGCTCGCCGCTGCCACAGCTCGAGCCGGATGTGGCGCGCTTGCGGCCGCTCGATCGCGACGCGGCGCTGCGCATCCTCATGGAAGAAGTGAAGTCGGCGCTCATCGAGCGTTTCGGGCAACTCCCGATCGCTTTGCCGCCTGCACGACCCGCTGCCGAGGGCTCGGACATGCTGGGCGATCTCGCACGCCTGCTGCAATCGCTCCTGTCCAATCTGACGGCGGATGGCGAGGACCTGCCTGAACCCATGCTCAAGCTTGCCGAGGATGCTGTCATCGTCGGCGGAAGCCGGGCGCTCGAAACCCTGGCGCACTTGCCACTCGTCGACGCGTCCGTCATCGAATCGGTTGAGCAAATGCGCTGGCTCCTCGTGCGCATGGTTGCAGTTCAGGCGCAGGCCTTGCTCAATCCCCGCGATCCATCCTACGGCAAGCGCGTGCCGGTTCGCACCCGTCGTCGAAACGGCGACCCCGAATCCCCCGACACACGTCTGCCCTTCGATGTCGCACGTGACGAGGAAGAAGACGCGAACGGCTGATCACGCGCGCACGTTCATCCACTACAATGGCGCCGCATCGATCCGACGCGGTTCTCGATCTCCCCTGATGTCGCAAAGAGTCCAGGTCGTCTGGTTCAAGCGCGATCTGCGCCTTGAGGATCACGCTCCGCTCGCGCAGGCGGCGCGCGCGGGCACCGTCCTGCCGCTCTACGTCATCGAACCGGAGCAATTGCATGCACCGGATTTCGACCGGCTGCATTACGATTTTCTGCTCGAATGCCTCACGGAGCTGCGCGCGGGACTCGCGAGTCTCGGCCAGCCGCTCATCGTGCGCCTCGGCGAAATAACGAGTGTGCTCCGGCAAATCGCGGCGACGTACCCGCTCGCGGCGGTGTGGTCGCATGCCGAGAGCGGTACGGGCGCGGCGCGCGCCCGCGATGAGTGCGTACGGGCGTGGAGCCGCGAGCATTGCATTCCGTGGTATGAACTGCCGCAGAACGGCGTCTTTCGCGGTCTCGCGCGCCGCGACGGCTGGCGCCGTCTCTGGTTCGAACGCATGTCATTGCCGGTCGCGCGCATGCCGCCGCGCCTGGCGGCGCTGCCTGGCCTCGAGATCGGGTCGATTCCGCTCGCAACCGAGCTCGGCTTAAGCGCGCATGCGCCCGCCATACGCGGACGCAAGGATGTCGCGCGCGGCGGCGAGTCGCGCGGCTGGACTCTGCTCGACAGTTTCCTGAGCGAGCGCGGCGGGAGCTATCCGCGCGGCGCCTCAAGTCCACTCACGGCGTTTCAGGCGTCCTCGCGTTTGAGTCCCTATCTCGCGTGGGGTTGTCTCTCGACGCGCACCGTCTATCAACGGACCGTTGCTGCGCGCAAAGCACTCGCCGCGAATAATCTGCTGTCGCCGCTGGGCGTGCCGTTCAAGCCCGGGGCGCTCGAGGCTTTCACGGTGCGTCTGCGCACGCGCTGCGATCATCTGCAGAGTCTCGAGAGTTCGCCGGCGATCGAGACTCGCTGCATCGACGGAGCCTGCGAGGAGCTGCGCTCCGAGGATCGCGCCGTGCTCATGCAGGCCTGGTGTTCAGGCCGCACCGGCTATCCGCTCGTCGACGCGTGCATGCGCGCGCTGCAAGCGGAAGGGTGGCTGCACTTTCGTGGCCGCGCGCTCGTGGCCTCGTTTGCGGCGAATCAGCTCTGGATCGACTGGCGGCGTCTGAAGAATTTTCTCGCGCGGCAGTTCCTCGACTATGAGCCGGCCGTGCACTTCATGGAGCTGCAGACCTTAAGTGGCAGCGCGGGACGGCGCGCGCTCAAGATCTACGATCCGCTCCGCGAGAGCCGTGAGCTCGATCCGGCCGGCGAGTTCGTTCGCCGCTGGGTTCCGGAACTCGCGCTCGTCTCGCAGAGCTCGATTCACGAACCCTGGACGATGACGGCGGTTCAGCAGCGTGACTACGGCTGCCGCCTCGGCCGCGACTACCCGCTGCCGATCGTCGAGCAGTCTGCGGCGCTCGCGCAGGCGCGCGCGCGTCTCAAGCAACTACAGCGGCTCGCACCGGACCTCGCGCCCGGCGAAGCGCTGCCGAACATCGACGCGAGCGGTCAATGGAACATTACTTTGCCGCCGCCGCGGGAGCCGCCGCCGGCGCCATGACCTGCTGATTCTCCTTGAGCCAGAGCATGGCCATGTGCACCCGGCGCCGGCCGCTCGGGTGATCGTAGAAAAGAAATTCTTCGACCGGACCCGGATCGAGCTTGCGGTAGGTTGCAAGCCGCATCGCCGCCGTCGCGCAGCCGTACGGTTCGCGGGCTGCATTGATGCCGAACTGATCGGCCTGCGCTTCGTTGACGTAGACGATGCGATTGAAGAGCGGCGTCGCCAGGAAGAAGTAAGAGGCGAGGATGGCGGCCGCGAGTGGCAGACCGGCCGTATCCCCGAGGCCCGCAATACCTTGGCGAGTACGGAAGCCCGAGTACGCTCCGTACACCCAGTGCAGAAATAGAAAACCGAGCCCCATCGCAAGCGACAGGTAGATCGTGCCGCTCCAGGTATGGCCAAGAACGTAGTGGCCCATCTCGTGACCCATGACTGCCTTGATTTCGGGCAGCGAGGTCTTGTTCAGCAGATTATCGTTGAGGCTCACCTGGGTGGTGTTGAAAAGGCCGCTGACATTGGCGCTCACGCGGGTCGTCTGTTTCGAGGCGTCGAACCACATGACGTTGTCGGTTGGAATCTGATTCGCGCGGGCGAGCGACAGAATCGCATCGCGCACCTCGCCCTGCGGCAAGGGTTTGAAGTCGTTGAAGACCGGTGCAATGAGGAGTGGATAGGCGAATCCGAGCACCAGTTGAAACACGAAGTAGATACCCGTTGCCCACGCCCACCAAAAAGCACCCGTACGCCGGACGAAGGAGAAGACCACGGCGAGCGCAATACTGAAGACAATGAGGTTGATGACGAGACCTTTCAGTTCCTCGATCGACCAGCCGACGAGTGTCAGGTTCGAGAGTCCGTACTGGTGCTCGCGATAGAAGCCGGTGTACCAGGTCCACGGGAGCGATAGCGCGTACAGCAGAGCGACGAACGCCGCGGCGTAGAGCATCGTCTGCAGAAAGCGGAATCGGGACGTGCGCGCCGCCCATTCACGCATCCGCACCGACCAGCCCGCGAGAAGAATCAGCACGCAGGCGCCCACGGTGTAGAGCGTTCCCCAGAGATTGATCCAGTATCCGCCCTCGAAATAGGCGTCGGACTTCGCGCGCTGATCCGCCGACAGCAATGCAAGATAGGCGTCGGTGGCGCGGTCGACGTCGAAGTTCGGACCGGGACGGGCCGCGTCGGGAATCTGCGTGCCCGGCGGCAATGCGGCCGCTTGTGCTTGAGCAGCGTGGGCGGCGAAGCCGGCTTGCAGCGCCAGCAGGCCAAGGACGACGAGAATGATTCGCATGATGCCTCCCATGGGATTTTTCTTCAGGGCTCGACGGCCAAATCGAACAGCAGCGCGCGCGCGAAGCGTACTGGTGGCGAGCCGAACGAGAGCAAACGATCGTGATAGTCCTTGAGATTGAAGCGCGCGCCCCAGCGCAGCTCCGCTTCCTGGCGCAGGTCCCAGTGTTCCTGAAAGCCGACGAAATACGTAGAGAGCTGTGTCGATGAGATTTCGGCGCGCACCCATTTGCCGGCTGCTTCGCGCTCTTCCTGGAACGTGTCGTGCGTCATGACGTGCATCGCCTCTGCGCGCGTCATGCCATCCACATGTATCGCCTGATCGATGATCGCGTTGGCAATGCCGCGCAGGTACCACTTGCGGTTCACAAGCTTCATCAGAGGATCGTTGTCGCGATAGCCCGCGTCGGTCATCAGGCGTTCGGCGTATACGCCCCAGCCTTCGATGAAGCTGCCCGAACCGAGGATTGAGCGCAGCTTTGAAGGATAGCGGTTCGAGTAGGCAAGCTGCAGGTAGTGACCCGGCATCGCTTCGTGGAAGGTGAGATCGGAAATCGCCCGCGTGTTGTATTCGCGCAGAAACGAATCGACCTTCTTCTGATCCCACTCGCGCGGGATCGGCGAGATCGCAAAGAAAGTCTTCTGCCCGACATCGAGCGGCCCGGGTGGATCGCAGTAGGCCACCGAGAAGCCGCGCTGGAATTCCGGCATCAGCACGACTTCGATCGGATCATTCGGCACCGATACGAGGCCCTTCAAGCGCACGAACGCCGTGGTCTTCTCCACTTCGTTCTTGGCGAACTCGACCACCTGGTCGCGCGGCGGCCGTTCGGCGGCGGCGAGATCGAGCGCCGCGGCGATCGCATTTTGCTGCTCCTCGGCGCTCGGGTCGCTCGGGAGCGGCGGCGCCTTCAGTTTGCCCGCAAGGACCCGGCGCGCGACTTCGTACATCTCCTCGCGCGTGCGCTTCAATTCGGATTCGGCGCGCTTCCTGATCTCGGCCCGGTCGAGCGGCGAGTGGAGCGCAAAGGCGAGCTGCTGGTCGAACTGCCCGGCTCCGACCCGGAAATCGCCCTTCGCCTTCGGCAGCAACTCCTTCTCTATCCAGCGCTGCTGCTCGTTGACGGCGCGAATCGCGCTCAGGATCGCCGTCTGCATTTCCTCGCGATCGGCGCCCTGTAGCACGTCCAGATTCGGCCGGATGAACTGATCGATAAGACTCAGCACGCCCCGGTTGCGATCGCGCGCCTGCTCGGCGTAGATGGCGGGGACCCGCGCGACGTCGAGATTCGCACGAGCGACCGCGTACAAGGTTTTGAGCTTTCCGAGTCGCGCGCTCGCCGCCTTCAGACGATCCGCCAGCGGCGCGTACTCGCGCGCCATCAGGTTGTAGATCGCGCCGCCCGCGAGGTCGTTGTAGAGGAGCGGATCCCAGGACCAGCGCTTGAATTCGGTAAGGTTCCAGACGTCCGCGCGCAGACTGTTGGCAAGCATCGCCGCGTCGACCTGGTTCGCGCGTGAAATGCGCAGGCGATCGATCTTCTCGAGCGCCGCGAGCAGCGCCTGATCCCACGCGAGCTGTGCGGCACGGCCGGCAGGCGAGAGGTCGTCGATTTCGCTGTCATGGCGGTGATCGCCCTCACGCGTGCCGTCGACGGGCGAGAAACGCGTCGACTCGTCGACATAACGGTCGGCGAGCGCCTGGAAATCGGCGTCCTGAGTCACGGGCAGATCGGGCGTCGCGACGGGTTCCCGGTTGCACGCGGCCAGCACCGCGCCCAGGACGACAGCCAACAGGACGCTCGCGCGCTTCAGCGTGATCGACATGTCAAACCTCGAAATTTCGTATTGCTGTTGTTGTTGTGGCGGATCGAAAGTCCGCGAGCAAGGCGCGCAGCATGCCTTGGCGCAGGGGTTTGCGCCACTCGAAGACAGCCGGCCGAGCCGCATCCTGTAAACTTCGCCGCACATGGCCGAAGACCGCTCCCAGCCGCGCCGGACGCTTTTCCGCAATCGCAATTTCACCCGCTATCTGCTGGCTCGCGTGCTTGCAACGCTTGCCCTGCAGATGCAAACCGTCGCTGTCGGCTGGCAGGTCTATGCATTGAGCGGGCGAGTGCAGGACCTGGGCTTCGTCGGGCTCGCCGGCTTTCTGCCGTTCGTGTCGCTCGTGCTGTTCGCGGGGCATTTCGCCGATCGCGCCAACCGGCGCCGCATCGTGATCACCTGTTACGTCGTCGAAACCGGCTGCAGCATCGCGCTGCTCACGTTCAGCCTCCTGGGCCTGAAAGTGGTGTGGCCGATTTTCATTGTGGTCGCGACGTTCGGCGCGGCGCGCGCCTTCATCATGCCGACCACGCAGGCGATGCTGCCGAACCTCGTGCCGGCGGCGGATTTTCCACGCGCCGTTGCCACCAACAGCTCGACCTGGCAACTCTCATCGATCCTCGGACCCGCCGTCGCGGGCCTCCTGTATCGCCTCGGCCCCGAAGTGGTTTACGGAGTGATCGCCGGGCTCGCGGCGCTCGCTATCCTGCTCATGGCCTTCGTGCGCTACGAACAGACCTTCGCCGCGACTGACGATTCCACCGTGCACTCGCTATTCGAAGGCCTGCACTTCGTGCGCTCGCGGCCGAATATTCTCGGCGCCATCTCGCTTGATCTCTTCGCGGTGCTCTTTGGCGGCGCTACGGCGCTGCTGCCCGCCTATGCGAAGGACGTTCTGCATCTCGGCGTCGACGGCTTTGGTTGGCTGCGCTCGGCGCCCGGTACCGGCGCCGCGATCGTGGCGACTCTCTTCATGGTCCGTCCCATTCACCGCAACGTTGGCCGCTGGATCTTCGGCGGCGTCGCGGCCTTCGGCGCTGCCACCGTGGTCTTTGGCTTGTCGACGAGTTTTGCGCTCTCGCTCGGCGCGCTCGTCGTGCTTGGCGCCGGCGACATGGTGAGCGTCTACGTCCGCGGGCTTCTCGTGCAGATCGAAACGCCCGACCGGATCCGCGGGCGAGTGAGTGCGGTCGGCGCGGTTTTCATCGGGGCATCCAATGAGCTCGGCGAATTCGAGTCCGGCATGACGGCGCTCTGGTTTGGTCTGGTGCCGGCCGTGGTCATCGGCGGCTGCGTGACCCTGGGAGTGACGCTTCTCTGGATCGCTTTCTTCCCGTCGCTCGCTCGCATGCGCCAGTTTCCGACGCCGGCCCGGGACACTTCCGCCGCCTGAGCCCGCTGCTATACTACCTGTATATACATACAGGTCGTCCCCATGGATTCACCAACAATTCCCCGAAAAGGTCGCGGGGCGGTCAGCAATCCCGCCGGCCGATTCGAGAAAGTGCGCGCTGAAGCGGTCGATGACGGGTGGGAACGCGAGGAGTCCCTGCCGCCCTTTGAGACTCACGTGAGCCCCGACCCCGCACGGACGATCATCAGCCATAACGATTCGCCCGATATCCCGTTCGAGCAGTCGATCAACCCTTACCGGGGCTGTGAGCACGGCTGCGTGTACTGCTTCGCGCGGCCGACGCACGCCTATCTCAGTCTCTCTCCGGGACTCGATTTCGAAACGCGCCTGTTCTTCAAGCCGCACGCCGCAGAGTTGCTGGAGAAGGAACTGGCGCGCAAGAGCTATCGCGTTGTGCCCATCGCGCTCGGCACCAATACCGATCCGTATCAACCGATCGAACGGCGCCTCAAGGTCACACGCTCCATTCTCGAAGTGCTGTGGCGTTGCCGCCATCCCTGCACCATCGTGACCAAGGGCACGCTGATCGAGCGTGATTTCGACCTGCTGGCGCCGATGGCGGAGGCGAATCTCGTCTCCGTAATGGTGAGCGTGACCACCCTCGACGATGCGCTGAAACGCGTGATGGAACCAAGGACGCCATCGCCGGCAGCCCGCCTGAAGACCATCGAGCGCCTGGCGGCTGCGCGGATTCCGGTCGGCGCTTTGATTGCCCCCGTTATTCCCGCGATCAACGATCAGGAGCTCGAGCGGCTGGTCGCAGCGGTTGCGGCGCATGGGGCAAGCTCGGCGGGCTACGTCATGCTGCGTTTGCCCAATGAGCTGAAAGATCTTTTCCATGAGTGGCTCACGACCCATTTCCCGCTGAAGGCGGAGCATGTGATGGCGCTCATCCGGGACCTGCGCGGCGGCAGGGCAAACGACCCCCGCTTCGGTACGCGCATGACGGGCGAGGGCGAACTGGCCAATCTGGTGCGGAGCCGCTTCAAACTGGCCGCGCGTCGGGCCGGCCTCAGCGAGGAGCGGCGCAAGGACCTCGATTGCGGCGCATTCCAGTCGCCGCCCGGCCGGGGTCACACCGATGGGCGCCACGCGACGCCACAGCTCGCCTTGTTTTGAAGTGACGGTACGTCCCTGATCGCCCGAACTTTGTTCAATCGACCCGGTCAGCTGCCAAGACGCTCAAATGCCGTCGACCCGGCCCGGAACAAGATCATCCGCGCTTGGTCTCATGCCCGAACGAGCCATCTATACTCACCCTCTATACTGGCAACGGTGTTGCAGGCGACAGAGCGTGATGGTCTCGCGGGGAGGCTCCATGAAGATCGAGCGAGCTGGGGTATCAAGCCGATTGGCGGGTTTGGCAATTCTGGGCAGCGCAGCGCTCGGCGCGAGCGGCTGCATGCATGCACGCATCGAGCAGACGCGCGAACTGCCGACGGCAATATCGAGTACCGAGGCGATCGTCATACTCGCGAAGCCGAACGTCGAGGGCGCGGGCACCGAAGAGAAGTTCATGAACTGCGTCGGCAAGGACCTCGCAGGCGGCACGCACCCGATGCACGTCGCGGGCAACACCTTGTTCGTCGACGATCTGTTTCCGTGGTTCGAGCCGTCGACGGCGCCCACGCGCCCCGAGGCGCTGGCGGAGCTGCTGGCGCGGCCGGGGGTGTCGCAAAAGATCGCGGACAAAGGCGTTCGTTATGTCGTCTGGGTTGACGGCGTGACGCGCAAGACCGACGGCGGCGGCAGCATCGCGTGTGGCGCAGCGCCCGGAGCCGCAGGCTGTCTCGGCTTCGGCTGGTGGGAAAAGCAGTCGGACTATCAGGCCACGGTGTGGGATCTGAAGCAGGAGCGCACCGCTGGCAGCGTCACAACCAACGTCACAGGTACGTCGGCGCTCGTCGGCGTCATTGTGCCGTTGCCCTTCATCGCGCGCGTGCAGGGCACGGCCTGCAACCGCATGGCGGGACAATTGCGTACGTTTCTGGTCGGCGACGCGCCCGCGAAGTAATTGCAATGACGGGCAACGGAGGCAACGTGCAACAGTGTCAACGCATTCTGGCGCTAGCAACGCTGCTCGCGCTTGCCGCCTGTCAGAGCAGCCCGACTAAAAGCCCGTTGCCCACGCCTTCCGCACCGGCAACCATCCCGGCGCCGCCGTCCCTGCCGCAGCCGCCCGCCAAGCCCGAGCCGCCGCAACCGGTGAGCACGACTTCGCAGTCGACGCCACCTTCGGGCGGCTCGCCCAGCAAGGGTGACCCGGCCGCCAGCAAGGAGGCCAGCCCGCAAACGAGTGAGGAGCGCCGCGTCGCCGTCGCTCAACGCATCGATGAATCGCTCGGTACTTTCGATGCGACGCTGCGCAAGGAACAGGGTGATCTTGCCAAGGAGCGCGAGCAGCGTACTTCGGATGCAGCGAAGAGCAGCGCGGACACCAAAGGCGGCGACGGAGTCGAGGATGTCAACGCCGATGCGGGCGTCGATCCCGAGAAGGCAAAGGCGCGCGAAGCTCGCCGCGGTGGCATGAAATCCGAAGCGGAAGGTGCCAAGACCGGCGCGGGTGACAAGACCGGCAGTGGCGACAACGGCGCTGCCGAGCAGGGCAATGTCGGCGAAGGCCGCGTGGACGATATCGTCGGCCGCCAGATCTGCGAGGCCGCGCAGAAAGAGACCGATCCGGAGCTGAAGGACAAATTGATGAAGGAGTGTCAACAGTATCGCGACGGCAGCAAGTAAAGAGGCTGCGCGTCCGCGTGTGACCACGGGAACTCACATGAGCAAGTGTCCGAGAAGTCTGCGTCCGATCGAATGGCGCGCGCCCGCTGGCATTCTGTGTGCGGTGCTGCTGCTCGCCGGCTGCATGGTGCAGGAAGAGCGACCGCAAGCGAAGCTCGTGCCGATTCAGCCGCAGGCGGAGATCCCGCAGACACAGATCCTCGACGTCGGCGTGCGCCTCTTCGATCCCGGCATTCCCGCGGACGTGATGACGGACATCGAGCAGCAGAACAAGAAGGGCATCTTCCCGGACCTGCGGCGCGCGGAGTCGCGCTATCTCGCGATGAACCTGCGCAATACGCTCGAGAGCTCGGGCCAGTGGGGCGCCGTGCGCGTGATACCCGACATGGCGCAGTTCGTCGATGTCATCGTCACCGGGCGCATCGTCGAGTCGAACGGCAAATACCTGAAGGTCGACATCAGCGCGGTCGACGCGTCGGGTCATAAATGGCTCGACAATCAGCGCTATGACGGCGTCGCGGATCTCGCGTCGTACAAGGACAATCCGGCGCTGAAGCCGCGCGATCCGTTTCAGAATCTCTATGTGAAGATCGCGGACGATCTGCTCGCCGCGCGCAAGAAAATGAGCGTGGCGCAGATCGAGGGCCTGCACAGGCTCGCGGGCTTGCGATTCGCGGCCGATCTCGCGCCCGATCCGTTCAAGGCCTATGTCACGGACAACAAGGGCCAGTACGCCGTTACGCGCCTGCCGGCGCCCGACGATCCGCTCTACACGCGCATCGACGGCATCCGCCAGCGTGATTTCGCGCTCATCGACACCGTGAACGATTACTACTCGGGCTTCAGCGACACCATTCACGAGTCGTACTCGGCCTGGCGGCGCGACAGCTACGACGACATCAATGAATACGAGAAGCTGAATGGCCAGGCGAAGATGCGCACGGCGCTCGGTGCCGCGGCGATTCTCGCGGCCATCTTCGTGCCCTCGCAGTGCTCGGGGGGCGACTATAACTGCCAGCGCATCGAGAGCGTCGCGCGCTCGGCCGCGGCCATCGGCGGAACAACGGGAATACTGAGCGGTTTGAAAAAACG
>JBGPLJ010000069.1:0-13150 GCA_041486385.1 Steroidobacteraceae bacterium | reverse complement strand
TTCAAGGGCCAGCAGGCGCTCAATGCGCTGCTCCTCGCTGCGGTAGTCGCGACGGGTCTCGCCATTGTCCTGACCACGGTCGGCGCCGTGACGCTGGCGATCAATCCGGCGCTGCTCATCGCCGTGTTCTTCGCGCTGGCGCTGGTGCTCGGCGTGACCATGACAGTGCCGATCGGCGGCGCCGACATGCCGGTCGTGATTTCGCTCTACAACGCGCTCACCGGCCTCGCGGTCGGCTTTGAGGGCTTCGTGCTGCAGAACGCGGCCATGATCATTGCCGGCACGGTGGTCGGCTCCGCAGGCACGCTCCTCACGCAGTTGATGGCGCGAGCGATGAATCGCTCGCTCGGCAACGTGCTGTTCAGCAATTTCGGCGAAACCGCGCAGGCGGGCGGTCCGGTCACCGGCAGCATGAAGCCGATCGACGCCGCGGATGTCGGCGTGATGATGGCCTTCGCGCAGAAAGTCATCATCGTTCCGGGCTACGGCATGGCCGTGGCGCAGGCCCAGCACAAGGTTTGGGAACTCTGTCAGCTCCTCATCGAGCGCGGCGTGACCGTGAAATTTGCGATTCACCCCGTGGCAGGCCGTATGCCGGGGCACATGAACGTGCTGCTTGCCGAAGCCGGCGTGCCGTATGACCTGATCGCGGATCTCGAAGAAATCAACGCGGAGTTCGAAACGGCCGACGTCGCGCTCATCATCGGCGCGAACGACGTGGTGAATCCGGTCGCGCGCACCGACAAGTCGAGCCCGATCTACGGCATGCCGATCTTGAACGCCGACAAGGCGAAGAACGTTGTCGTCATCAAGCGCGGCCAAGGCGCGGGCTTCTCCGGAATCGAGAACGCCCTCTTCTTCCTCGACCAGACGCGCATGCTGTATGGCGACGGACAGAAAGCCGTCGCCGAACTCATCCAGGCCGTCAAGGCCATCGAATAGGGGGAAAAGGGGTCAGATTTATTTTCGCGCTGGCTAAGCGAAAATAAATCTGACCCCTTTTCCCCGCACCGGCACCGACTTCAGCTATCCGCCGCTCGGCGTCGGTAGCGTCGGCAGTGCGAAGTTCGTGATGGTGCCAGTCGCGCCGCTGGTGTTCAGCGTGCCATTGACGGGATTCGTCAGATGAATCGTGAACGTCTCGCTGGCCTCATTGAACTTGTCGCCGCAAATCGTGACATCGATCGTGCCGGACGGGATGCCGGGCAAAATGGTCAGCACGCCGCTCCTCGGGAAATAGTCGATGAACGGACACGTGGTCGGCTGATTGGGGAGCCCTGGGCCGTTTGAATTTGCTGTCCCGTCCTGCGTCGCGAAGTTGACCGAGACCGGGTTATTGCTGGTGTGCGCCAGCGTCACCGTGAAGGTCATCTTGGACGTGCCGCTCAACGGTTCGCGCGCACTCGCATTGGCAATCGAAACGCGCGGCGAACCGTCGTCGTCGCGGATCGTGCCGACCCCATTGCAGGTCCCTTCCAGGCACTGCGCATTGGTCACGTTGGTCAGATTCACGAACATCTGTTCGTCCGGCTCAGCCGTGGTATCCCCGCATACGGGTACCGTGACTGTGATCGGCGCAGGGCTGTTTGAAATTGGAAATTGCACGTGAATTGCCTGTGTACTGACGAAATCGGCCGCTCCCGTACAAGCCGTGCCGCGGTTGGCCGGATTGAAGCCAGTGCCGGTCAGCGGAATCGGCAGGGCGAAATCCGCATTGACAACCTGCGTCGCCGCCCCTTGCAGGCTGATGGTAAACACAAGGTTCGTCTGCCCCGAATTGCCCTCGTTCACCGCAGCATCGGTAATGCTGAGAATGGGCGGAACCAGGGCGAAGCCAGGTGTGGCTCCGAGCAGCGCCAGCGCCGCCGTCGAAAGAATCCACTTCCAGCGAAAGACGCGCATGCCAGTGAAATGTCGAGGGTTCATGGGGACAGCTCCTTACGTGGTGTCGGAGCTGTAACGATCGAGCGGCTCAAATTGGCCTGCCTTTTTTCGGATCGACGGACCTTGGCGCTATACTCGAATCGCGTTGGTGCAATAAGAAGAATAAGCCACCGGTGCCGATAATGAACGAGCCCTTGGGCGCGAGTCGCTTCCAGATCGGGGCGTGGATCGCTGATCCCGCCGTCGATGAACTGCGCCGCGACGACCAGGTCGTGAAGCTCGAGCCGCGCATGATGCGTCTCCTGTGCTATCTCGCCGAGGCACCGAACAAGGTCGTGTCCGCGGACGAGCTGCTCGATGCCGTCTGGCCCGGGCTCGTCGTCGGACAGAACTCCGTGTATCAGGCGGTGGCGCAGCTGCGCCGCCTGCTGGGTGATGACACCGCGAAGCCGGAGTACATCGCCACGGTGCCGCGCAAGGGCTACCGTCTGATCGCCACCGTGAGTCCGGTGAATAATGCTGCGGCGCCTGAGCACGCCGCATTCGCGACGACAGTCCTCCGGAAATCCGCTCGCTGGAAATCAATCGCTGCCATTTCCAGCGTCATCGCCGTAGCTGCGACTGCCGCCGTCTGGATCTGGCAGGGAAGGCACGAGCACGTGGCAGTGGAAAAGCCGGCCATTGCGATCCTGCCGTTCGCGGACCTGAGCGCCGACAAGAGCAATCAAGTGTTCTGCGATGGCCTTGCGGAGGAGCTGCTCAATGCGCTCGCGCGCGTGCCGGAGCTGCGCATCACGGCCCGCACTTCCGCCTTCATGTTCCGCGATCGCGTCGCCGACGTGCGCGACATCGGCCGCCAGCTGGGCGTCACCCATATCGTCGAAGGCTCGGTGCGGCGCGAAGGCACGCACGTCCGTATCTCTGCCCAGCTCATCAGCGTGAACGACGGATTTCAGGTCTGGGCGAGCACCTTCGACCGCCCCTACAACGACGTGCTCGCGATTCAGGAGAGCATCGCCAAGGACGTGGTGCAGGCGCTCGAAGTGAAGCTGTCGACGGCCTCGAACCAGCGCCTCGCGCAATCGGCGACTCCCAAGATCGATGCCTACGAGCTCTATCTGCTCGGACGCTACCAGCAGCAGCAGCGCCGGCCCGAAGCGATCGCACGCGCGATCGAGTATCAGCGACAGGCGCTCGCCATCGATCCGAATTTCGCGCTTGCATACGCAGGATTCGCGGACGCCTACATGGCAACGTATTACTACGCCAACCATCCGCTCGATGACATTGCAAAGAACATCGAGCCGGCGATCGACAAGGCTCTGAGAATTGATCCCGAGCTCGGCGAAGCCTACGCGGCGCGTGGCGTCCTGCGTACCGAGCAATGGGATCTCGACGCCGCGGTCAGCGATCTGAAACGCGCCATTGCAGTGAAGCCCAATTACGCGGACGCCTTTGTGCGCCTCGGTGCGGCGTACGAATACCGCGCCGAGCCACGGCTTGCGCTCGAGAATTTCGACCAGGCCGCGGCTCTCGATCCGCTGCATGTCCAGTTGCACGTGCGCCGCTGCCTCACACTGCAGAACATTGGGGAGTTCGCGGCAGCCAGCGCTGCTTGCGAACGCGCCATCGTGCTCCAGCCCGACATTCCGAACGCGCTGTGGGCCCGTAGCCTCATCAGCCTGGCGCAGGGCCATACCGATCAGGCAATAGCGGGCTATCTGGAGGCGCTTACGCGAGCACCGCAGCGCGCGGATCTGCATGCGCAGCTCGCCTGGTTGTACCTCGATCTCGATCTTGCCGAACGGGCACGTCATAGTTTCGACGCTGCGGTGGAGGCCGCACCGGACGACATGGCGTGGAAGCTCGAACGGGCGCGACTCTTCCTGACCGCTCGCGACACGACGGCATTCGACAAGTACGTTGCCGCGCAGGACTTGAGCGCGGTCGAGGATCCCGACGAGCTGCTTGACGGCGCGCTTCTCAGGCTTACGGCGGGCAATCTCGCGAACGCTCGGTCGTTGGCCGAGCGCGCGACACACACTCCCGCGTATCGTCCGGAAAAGGCACTGACGGATGTCTGGCTGACTCGCTGGGGTCGCAGCGCCGCTCTCACGCTCGCGCAGATTGCCCAATCATCGGGGAATCATGCGCTTGCCGACATGTACCTCACGGAAGTGCATACGTGGATCGAGCGCGTGAAGCGCAACGGCCAGGTCTGGCACGGCGCCGAGTACATCCGCGCGTCGGAACTGGCATTGAGGGGTGACGCCGGCGGCGCTATGGCGGCGCTTGACGCGGCGCGCAAGCTCGGCTGGAACCGCACCTGGTGGATGCGCAACGATCCGGCGCTTAAGTCGCTGCGGGCCCGCGCGGATTTCATCGCGCTCCTGCGCCAGATCGATGAATCCAACGCGGGGCTGCGGCGGAAGGTGCTCGCCCCCTAAGCCATTCTCCGGATACCGCTCGTTTGCTCCTGCGCAGTCCCATGCGGCGCGTCGCGCTGCAGGACCCGGCAAACATTCGGCAACCTCCAGGAGAACCAACATGAGTATCCAGGCCGAGAGCACATGGCCACGCGCCGTGCGCACATTGGCGATGTCGCTCGCTGTCCTCGGCGCCGCGACCCTATCCGCGATCGACGCCCAAGCGGCGACCAATACGGTGGACTTCGTCACTCGTATCGGTCAGTGCAATAGCACCCACATCGACAAGCAGGGCAACGACGCCGACCTGCAGGTGCAAGCCGGTACGACGAAGTTCGAGCTGTGGGCCGACTTCATCGAAAACGTGAACAGCATCAGCGTTCGAGCGGATGACAGCGATCCAGGCACGGTCACCGCCAGCATCGGCACGAAGCGCAACGGTGCGCAAAACACCCTCCGCGGCTGTCCGTTCAAAGGATCGGTCGAAGTCACGGTCACGTCGTTGAAATCGATCACGGCGAACCTGCGCCGCGAGCTGATCCTCAAACAGTCCGGCAGCTCCGACGACTACCGCCAGGGCGTCAACATCAAAGCAATCCCACAGTTCGATCTGACCTTCAGCGGTACACAGGTACCCGCGTGTCTGGTGAAGACCGGGACCGCGCAGTATCTCGAGAACAACAAGAAGCTCGAGATTCACTTGCCCGCCGGTCATCTCACGGATCAGACCAATTGCACGGGCACGAACGACCTTCTGATCAAGATCCCGGAGCCGCGGCCGTCGGTCTCCGTCGATGATGACTATGCGTACACCCTGACACCGGACGTGACGCAGGCAGCCCTCACTCTCAGAGGCATCACGAATCCTGTGACCGGAATCGGCACACTTACGGGCACCTCCTTCGTCGAGATGCAAAATCCGCCGTCGTTCTTCACGGTCAACACCTCGGTGGGTCTCGGCACTGAGGGTTTCGTACCGCAGCAGCTGGTGAGGCTCATTCTGAATCCGCTGGCCCTGCGCTCGCTCACCAAGCACACGAAAATACAGGTGACGGTCAAAGCGCCAAACAACAAGTCGAGCGATGTCCTCATCGATGTGTTTCCCGCGCCGCCGCCTGTCAGCTGCGGCATTCTGAGCGGTGCGGCTTCTCCTTCGGTCGTCGATACCGGAAATCTCGTCGACTTCACCACGATTCTGACGGCGAACGCACCCGCATGCGCACCGAAGCTGACGTTCAAGGTCACGACGGCCTCGTGCTTCCTGCTTAGCGATGGCAGCGCTCCCCCGGCCGTGCGCGGCGTCCCCGGCGTCGGTGTGGTCACGAGCCCCCCAGGACAAGGTGTGGCACCAGGCTTCAAGGCGTTGACCCTGAGAGCCATTGGAACCGCCCCTGAGTGCGTCGGCACCGGTGCGGCGCCGAGCACAGCCACCCAGCGCGTCGAGTTCTTCATCGGCGATTTCGTGGCCGATCCGACGGTGCTCGACCTGCCCATTGGGCCGAGTCACATCCAGATTTCGTTTGCGATCCGCAAGAACCAGTGACGACACGAGTCGGGCATGGATGCCCGCGACCGCGGTGCCGGTGAAATCACCGGCGCCGTTTTTTTTGACCGGATGATTTCAGCGCAGGACGCGGTCGGCGCACACGCCGACGCGGTACGTGACTTCGTAGTGCGCGATGAACTGCAGGCGCGTCGCGCTCGCGGGATAGGTAATCAGCCACTGCGGCAGATTCTCGTCGCGCACCGGGCTCCTGGGCGTCACCGGCTTGACGGCTGCCACGGCGCCGTTCAATGCGCCGAATACGCTCGTAAACACGGGATCGGTCGCCGTGGCGCCCGCCCATTGCGCGTAGAGCTGATCGCATTTCTGCGGGGCGTAGGGCATGAGGACGATGAGCGCCGGCGCGGTGCTCGTAGTGATAGTTCGCAGCGTAGTCACCGGCGCTGGTTCGCCGGTGGGACCGACCGTGGTCTCGCCACCGGCCGGGAGAGCGAGGGATTCGATCTCATGAATCACCTGAGGAGGATTCGCGATCTCGAGCGATTTCTCGCTTGCGCCATGCTCGTTGGCAAAACGGATCGTGACCTGATTGCCGCGATCCAGGTCCGGAACATCAACCACGATCCGGCGCAGTGCGCTTGGAACCGTGGCGGTCTGGGCGACGTAGCTGCAGCGATACCGCAGATTGCCGGGGTAGCGGCACTCGACACTGGAACCGGCGTCGGCCGGCGAAAAGTTGGCGACGTCGAAGGCGTAGCGATTGATGGGCCCCGCACTGCCGAGCGATTGACGCGCCGGCAGAGCGCCGAGAGCGGTGCTCGTCGCAATGGTCGGCGCGGCGGCGACGTGCTGGGCAGCCGATTCGGCGCCCAGCGACGCTTCCGCCGCGAACAGAAGGGCGAGAGTGACGCTCATACGACTCAAAACGACCGAGCCCGGCGAATTGGCCTGCCGCGGGCCGGTCCTAAAACGCGAAGCCCGGCGCTCCGCAGGATTCGAGCTCACGTCGCATCCGGACAAACGCATATTTCTTGCGGCTCAGGACCGTGTCGCGGGGCGCGCCGGCGTGGGACGCCATTGCCGCAATACTCGCGCCGCTTGACCACAGGCGGACGACATCGCGCTGTTCCGCCGGAAGCGCGCTGACGACCTGCTTGAGCAGAGACTGCGCCTGCGAAGCCTGCAGCGCCGAATCGGGACTCTCCTGCTCACCTTGCGCTGTCACCGCACGCTCGAAATCCGCTGCGCTGAGTACCGACGAGCGCGCCCGCGCATGTTTGCGCGTGCATTCGTCCAGGAACGCGTTGCGCGCAACGGTGAGGAGATAGGACTTGAAGGTCGAGGGACCCGGTGAATACAGATCGCGCGCCGCCGCGTCCATGATCTTGAGCCAGGTCTGCTGGGCAAGATCCTCGGCAAGCGCATGGTCGTGTGTCAGGCCCTTGAGAAATCGCACGAGGGAAACATGGTGGCGGGAATAGAGTTCGGCGAGCAGGGCCGAATCGCTGGTCCGTGCGTAGCACCTCATGAGCTCACGATCATCGTCCAATACGGCATCAAGCATGGCGCGCTCCTCACGTTGGGTGGCGTTCTTGTCGGAAGTGACGCGCATTGAACGATCGGGCGGGGCGCGCTGCCTGATCGCACCCTCAAGGATCGCTGAAGGTTTCTTTTTCGAGCGGCGACCGCGAGTTAGGCGACAGATGCCTCGCCGGGGAGCGCGCCTACGCCACTCAAATGAGGCCTAAGCCAGACGGACTCGTTCGTTCGTTCTGTTGTGAACACCACCGGAGATCAGACGTGACGGCCCAACGATATCGACCAGAACTGCTCTGGCTTCTCGCGCTGCCGTTCGCTCTGGCCCTGTCGCTGCAACCCCGGATCTCTAGCGCGGCGGAATATCAGACCGCCGCGGCGGGCGGCGGCGGCGGTACAACCTTTGTTCTGAGGTGCCCGCGCGATCACGCGATGAGCGGTATCCAGGGCAGAGCGGGCTCGTTGATCGACCAGCTGCACATCAGGTGCGGAGCGCTCACGGCCGGGCCGAAGCTTGCCTCGATCGGCAGTGTGCTCGCCGCGCAGGCCGGGGGATCGGGCGGCACAGCCTTCGGCCCGTTCGACTGCGTGGACAGCAAACCAGGCCACGGATTGATCGGCCATGCCGGCAGCTTCGTCGACCAACTGCGCCTTGGCTGCGACTTTCCGCCGGCACCGCTGCGGTCATCTAACGCTACCCTTGTCATCGGCAATCTCCGCACGTCGATCGCGCGCGTCGAAGGCAATCCGTTGATGGAAGTGTATGTTTCAAGCGCACCGCTCGGCGCGTACAGCATACCGGTGCGCAACAACAATCCGTCCGTCGCCCGGACCATCGTCCCGGACGCATTTGAAGAGAGGCGACAGCCCGGCGTTAACGAGATCCTCATCGGCAATGTCGGATGTGCGAGCTTTGATGTCGGATTTCCGGGTGATGCGCTGAAGCACGTCGAGCTGCTCGTCGAAAGGCCCGGCGGTCCTGCGCTCACCTTGTCGCTGAGCATCGTGGAATGGACCGCGAGCACCACGAGCGCCTTCGGCACGCTCACCACTTCCAATCCAGCACCCGCCGCAGGAATTTCAGTCGCGTTGACGAGCAGTCAGCCGAACCTGGCGATCGTGCCGGCAACCGTGACGATCCCGTCGGGAACACGAACGACGAGTTTCGAGATTCGCAGGGCGGGACCCTCAAGCGCCTGCGTCGTGATCAGCGCCGCTGCCGTCGGCGCGAATAGCCAGAGCGTCATGCTGTTCCGTGCTCTTTCAAAAGCGGACCTGCTCAAGTGAGGCTCCTGGCGACGGCAAACGAGACAGCACCGCCATTCGGATACCGCGGCATTCAGGGTTGGCGCGCAGTCACGCCCTGATATTGTTGATGATCTGCTGGAGCGCGTCGTTGTACTTCTTCTGGATAGCCGACGCCTGAGCTGCCGCCTCCATCGCATACAGCATCATTCGTTGAAGCTCTTCGAACATTCGCTGACTCGCGTCGTTCAGGTTGTGAAGGGCAGCACTGAGCCGATCAATCGCTTTGATAGCCTCCCTCGCCTCGCTAGTCGCTCGCATCGCCTCCTTGATCTGGCTCTGAGCGGACGCGGCCTGCGATTCGACTTCGACGAGTGTCGTCAGGACCAGCGCCTCGACCGTCACTTTGTCGAAATTACGCGCCGCAAAATGTGAGCTGACTTGTTGCCTGACGTCGGCCAACGAGATCGTGTTGCCGGCCAGCGTCGCCTGCGCCTCATTGGCCAGCCAGCTTTGTTCGGCTCGACTCAAGGCGCCATTCACTTGTTGTGCGAAGCCACTCGTTGCGGCATCGGTGGCGTACGCAGCCGGTGTACACAGCGCTAGGTACGCCAGGATTGTTGTGGCTCGGGCACGAAGCTTGCGGCTGGTCATTGATTTGTACATGAGACTCCTCCTGACCTGCGCGAATTTCGCGCGGTTTGATCGCGGTGTCACGCATCCCGCTTGCGCGGTCGATGCCGTGAATGGACAACGATTCGGCAACGCTGGTTGGTTTACGGTGGATTAAGCCAATCGCCGCGCGCGGATCGTTTTCTCGCGCATGCCGTGTACGGCCGGCGCCGTCAACGACATTCGTATGCGGGAGAACCTGTAGGGGAGCTATCCATGCCTGCCAAATCGATTGATGTTGAATCCCGAACCGCGGCGACCGCTTTTGGCCTGCTGCTCGCGATCGCCGCCGTCGGCGCGTTCGCTCCCCTCGCCAATAGTCGCGACCGCGATAACGACCCGCCGCTCGAGCTGCGAGCCGACGGCGCGCTCAATACGGCACTGCTCGCCGGGTACAAAGCCGCGTCACAGGGCAAGTGGGCGGTCGCTCAGCAAGCCTTCAACACCGCGCTACGCGAAGATCTCCGCAATCCGCAGCTGCAGTTCCTGAACGGACTCGCGTATTCTGAAATCGGCCGTCGCGGCGATCGTTCCGACCTCGACCTCGCCAAGGTTGGCTTTCAGAACGCCACCGAGTTCGCGCCAGGCGATTACTGGTCAAACCTCTATCTCGGTTACCAGCAACTCGATGACGGCGACTTCACAACAGCGCAGGCAACGCTCGCGCGCGCCGTACGCGATCAACCCGATCGTTGGGAAGGCCTCTATGGTCTCGGAGTCTCGTCCTACTACGCCGGCGACTCGCTGACAGCGCAGCTCGCAGCCGAGAAAGCGTCGAAGCTCAAACCGGACAATCCCGAAGTACAACGTCTCGCGGCATTTGCCGCTGCGGCAACAGCCGACCCCGCTGCGAGCGATCTGGCGACCCGTTATGCACGCACCAACCCGAAGGAACGCCTGGCCGCGCGACGCGTCGGCGAAGTGATGCGCGAGATTCACCTGGCCCAGGGTAATACAGCCGAGACGGACAGCGGCACGCCCGCATCGATGCCCGACACGCCGGCCAATCAGATCCTTGTGGATGTCACCATCATCCTGAGCTCGATCCTCGACACCAAGGCCCGCGGCGTGAATCTTTTCGACGGTCTCGGCGTGCAGTACGGCTACAGCAACAGCTACAGCGCGAACCGCAGCTCGGGCGGCAACTGGAGCTCGAATCGCTCGATCACGCACTCTATCGGCGTGCCGCAGCTCAATTACAGCCTGAACTTGTTCAATGATTCAGGACAGTTCTATCAAGTACTGGCGCGACCTTCGCTCACTGCCTACGTCGGGCGGGAGTCGGAGTTCTTCGCCGGCCGCACCATCAACGTGAAAGTGAGCGGGATCAACCTCGGGACGCTGCAGCCGATCGACGTCGGTGTTGGTCTCAAGGTGGCGCCTGAATCGATTGCAGGCAACAAGGTAACTTTCAGGGTGAACGCCTCGCGCTCCTTCCTGTCACGCGAGCAGGCCGGAACCTTCGATGAATCTTTGACCACGTTCAAGCAGCTCGTGGGGGCGACAGCGGAAGTCGAGTTCGGTCAGACGCTCGTACTGAGCGCACTCTCCGAGAACGTCGAGGACGCAAACTATTCCACGGTGCCCGGCCTTGGCGACGTGCCGGGCGCCTCGTTCGCATTCAAGCATTCCTCGCGTGCCCATCGGACTGAAACCCTGCTCATTCTGATCACGCCGGTGCCACCCACTTCGTTCCGCACCAGCACAGCCTCGACACCCGCGACGGTCGCCAAACTCGTCGCAACCTGGAAGACCATCATCGACCCACAATCGGATCTCGACGCCATCCTGAAGCGACTCAACCGTTCGCGATTTTTCGGCGGCGCCGAGCGTGGCGATCTGCGCTGGAACAACGTGCTGACTCCGTCGCTCGCCTCCGAGGCGCTGCGCGAAAACGTCGAGCTCGCGGGAATGTAGAACCCCCCCTTTCATTCCCTCTCTCGCTTGGGCGATGATCGGTGCCGTCATGACCGGCACGCCCAGCCCCACCGTCCGCCACTTCCGCCAGATCGTGCTCTGGCCGGTGCAGCTCATGCCGCTCAAGCCCGGCGTGCAGGTGCAAAGGCATTGGGAGGCGCTCGACCAGCCCGGCACGACGAATCCCTGGCGCAACGTGCGGGACGAGCTCTATGGCGATCCGCAGGTTTTTCAGGAGCGCCACTACAAGGAGTTCGTGACGTTCCTGCCGTACGTGCAGCGCTTTCTCTATGGCTCGACCGTCGGCCAGGAAGTTTCACAGCGTCACGGTGAGCCGAGCATTCACGTCTTTCGCCGCACCGATATCGCGGGCGTGCGCGTCACCTACGACGATGGCGAGGCCGTGGTCTTCAAGGTGTCGCACGCCGATCTTTATTTCTTCCTCGACGCCGACATCGCAATCCTCGCGTTCGAACTGCATGCGGACAACCTGCCGCTCGCTCGGGTGCAGGACACGCTGTTTCGCTTCGGCCGCGCCTACCCTGCCTTCTGGGACGCCGACGGCCGTGCGGGGAATTGTCCGCGCTCGGTCGAATGGCTGGATGCCAACGGCAATGCGCTCGCCGCCTCGGACTATGACGCCCGTGCGAAGTACCTGGAGCACGTCAAGAAATATCGCGCGCCGTGCATCGCCTCGCATTGGGATTACCTGCTGAAGCCGCTCATCCTCGAGTATCCGGGTCAGGTCGGACCGCTCCGCTACCGGCAGCTCGAGTACTACCGCATGCCGATCATGGCGTATCTCGCAGTCGACGATCCGACGCAGCTCTCGCGCGGCGATTTCGTGCGGCTGGGCCTGGTCACGCGGCCCGCGGACAGGGACGCGCTCCCGTACTCGAACCGCTCACTCGAATCGTTCGAAGCGGACTATTGCGACGACCGCTTCTGGGGCCGATCGGGGCCTTCGTTTTCGGGGGACACCCGGCTCATTTGCACCGGACAGTTGCTCGCTGTCGTCGGGAGCTCCAGCGACTATTTCTTCACGGGCCGTGAAACCGGAATGATGGGTCAGTTCCAGCATCAATATTTTCTGCTCTTCCTGATCGCCCACTTTCACAAGGCGGCGCTCGTCTCCATGTCGGACGAGCTTGCGGTCGCCATGAACCGGCTCGAGATCGACGACCTCAACTCGGTCCGGCAGTTCAAACGCGCGATTCGATTTGCCATGGAAATCTTCCTGCGCTTCACGCACCGCTACTGGTTTCACGAAGTGAGCAACCAGGCGATCGCACGCAACATCTTCTATCGCCTGACGGGCCAGCTTGGCACGCACCAGATCTACGAAGAGGTGCGGCTCGAAGTGGAGGACATGAACGAATATCTCGATACCGACAGCGTGCGCCGCCAGGCCAACACGATTCTGCGCCTGACGGTGGTCACAATCTTCGGCCTCATCGGCACGGTGGCCACGGGCTTCCTTGGAATGAACCTTCTCGCACATGCCGACAAGCCGCTCGGCTCGCGAATCATTTTCTTTTTCACCGTGCTCGGCATCACGACGGCCGTGACCTTCTACACCATCGTGAAGTCACACCGGCTCGCCGACTTCCTCGACGCGCTTTCCGACGGCCGTGTGAGCTGGAAGCAGAAGATCAAGACGCTGGGGCGGACCTGGACTAAGTAGCCGGCGCGGCCGAATTCTGTGCCGCCTGTACCAGAACGCCGCTGGCACCGCGCACGATAAGTACAACGGCAACGCCCGCCAGCGGAAATAGAACGATCTGGGTGTAGTGGATCGCGAGCCAGATCCCAAGCGGTAGCTGAAACACATCGCCTGGATGCGGATGAAAAACTTCGAGTGTGGCAAGCGCGAGTGGCGCGCCGACCATCAGCAGTGTCTCAAGTAAACCTCGCTGCTGCATGGGATGCATGGCACTTCTCCCTGTCCTTCAAAAGGACAATTCAT
>JBGPLJ010000068.1:0-13174 GCA_041486385.1 Steroidobacteraceae bacterium | reverse complement strand
TTCCACCCGATGCCGACTTGCGCGTCCCAAACATTGAACGTCGGCCCTGCCGCCGGCATGGGCGGTCTCGTCTTCCACTGCGTCTGGCAACTTCAGTTCGCGGCCGTCTCCGAGTTCCAGAATCACTTGACCCTCCGTTCGGGCGCAGGGGCTGCAGTGCCCTCGGCTTCCTGAGTCTGCTTGATGATCTTCTCCACGATCTTCTCGCGCAGCGTCATGCGGGCCGCGTCATCCGGCGGCAGCGCAGCGAAGGCGCCCTGCTTGCGCGTACCCTCCAACACTGCCTTGTAGATAGCAGCCTTGGCGAAATCAGGGATGCGCTCCCAGTCCGGGGCACTGACGATCGGCCCGAGTATAGTCATGGCGTTCTTGCCGGAGACCTGCTTGTAGAAATCGCGCTGGTCGATGGTCAACTCTGTGCGCTTTTCCTTGGCGTTGAAGGGGCCGCGCTCCATGATGAACTTCGGCGCATTGTTGATGGCGACGTGCAGCCGCATCGCCTCTTTCTTCACCTTGTCTTCCGAAATTTGCGACGCAGCCACCGGCATCACCTCGAACAGACGGTCGCCTTTC
This sequence comes from Steroidobacteraceae bacterium, assembly GCA_041486385.1. Taxonomy (GTDB): domain Bacteria; phylum Pseudomonadota; class Gammaproteobacteria; order Steroidobacterales; family Steroidobacteraceae; genus JBGPLJ01. The sequence goes on along the minus strand of JBGPLJ010000068.1, from coordinate 12,601 downwards.
ACTGGTTCGCCCCACACGTCGCGCTTGGGCAGTAGCTTTTCGCGCAGGAACGGGATCTGGCTCTGGATGGCGTCGAGCGTTCCTTCGACTTCGCGCCTATACGGATCGGCCATCGTGGTCATTTGACCGACAATCTTCGGCACCAGCGACGAGGCGTACTGCTCGAGGAAGTTCTCGCCGTAGCGCGTCGGGTCAGTCAGCGACTGCATGGCGTTGGAGAGTCCAGAAAGATAAGTCGTGCTGATGGTAGCGTTGCCGAACATCAACACGAGCATCGACGCCGCTTTGGCTTTGTCTTCGTCGTCTTTCGAGTTCTGGATCAGTTCGACCAGATCGGCAGCGAGCCCCATCACTTTCGCCACCGGCTCGATGCGCTGGTAGCTGTAGTATTTGTCGCCGACCTTGATGCTGTACGCCTGCCAGCCAGCAGCGGTCTTCGTGCCACGCTCTTCCCTGTTGAAGAGGCCGCCTCCAGTGACGAGTCCGTCCTGGGCGGCAGCGAATACGGCGGTCGCGAGGCCGGCGCCGATAGTCACGCGGGCGATTGCTCTGGCTTGGCGTTCACCACCGGCGGCGAAGTCGTCGCGCCAGCGGCCGGAAAGGAGGTTCAGGCCGGGAGTGTGCTGTACCGCCCACGACACCAAGTTGGCTGGTGTGCGGAAGAACGGAATGATGAGGCCTATCGGGTGCCCGGCCATCGCGCGCTGGACCTGTTCCAAACGCGGCCCGAGACGCTGGGAGAATACGGCCTCTGCGCCGGCGAGCTGGACTGTCTCGATTGCCTCAAGCCCGGCTTTCTCGGACAAACCGAACTCCGGGCGCTCTGTGTACTGGACAACGCGGGCGCGGCCCTCGGTCGTCTCAGGATGGATGCCGTCCTCGATCAAGCGGTCGACCGCCATCTCGTGAGCCTTGGCGCGCTCGGCTATCGTGCGGAAGAGCGCGTCCTCTACCTGCAAGAGCCGGAACGGCGTGCGGATCACTTCGCCTTTCTGGCCCTCTATCGCTGCCCGATACTGGTCCGCCTTCTCCAGATGTTCGCCTTTCTGGCGCCACACCTCGCCGGCAACTTTGATGGCGTCCACCGCGCCCATTTGCAAGCCGTAGATCGGGGCGAAGGCGCGAGCTTTGTACTGTGCGAGCGTCATCGAATCGCCCTTCGCCATCTTGCCGGCGGCGGTGAGCGAGGCAGCGAGAACGCTCTCGGGCACTTCAGCAATCCATTTTGTCGTGTTGCCGAGAATGTTGGCGAGGTGAGTCTGCGGGCCGGAGAGAATTCCGGCCTTCCACGCCTCAAGCAGCTTCTCGGTGGTGGTCGCTTTGGTATATCCTTCAGCGAAGCGCTGCATCTGCGCGGGGTCTTTCATGTCGGCCACCATCGCCGCGATGTCCTGGAGACTCCCTTTCCTCTCAGCGAGCTTCACGATAGTCTCGGCTTCGCCAAGCATACCGGCGTCACGCTTGAGCGCCTGGAATACCTGCAGCGCGCGGCCGGCTTCCGCGCGTGTGCCACGGAACTCGGCGAGCACCATGCTCAGTTGTTCGACTGCAGCGAGGGCTTCCAGTTTCATCCTCGGCGTCATGTCGGCGTTGTCGATTCCCTTGAGCGCCGTGATCTTGTCGAAGGCGTTCTGCGTCACCCCTTTCAGGATGTGCGCCCGGCCGTAGATTTGGGCTGCGTTATCGGCAGCGCCTACTACGTGCTCGGCAATGTCGCCGGCCGCGACAAGACGCAGGGCGTCCGCTGCCGTGGCTTTGTTGGTCACGACGCCGCGAGTTTGTGTGCTGATCTCCTCGGCATACTTCTGTTCGGTCAGGCGCAGGATGCCTTTCAGCGCATCGCTGTCTGTGATGTACTCGTACGGCAGCGGGTCGCCTATCGGCTTCTCGCCGAGCTTGGGGGGTTCCTTCGCGCCCATGATCGCCCGAATTTCCTCCGGGCGCTGGTCGGCCTCCATGAACGCCTTGATTTTCTGCTCGAGCGCAAGGGGGGCGTAGGCTTCGGGTAGTTCGCCTTTCTGCGCCGCAGCCTTGATGGTAGGATCGCGCTGGGCGTCCGCCAGCACAGCGGCCGGCTCCTTGCCCGTCTGTCCCCAGATCCCGGCGAGCCCTTTGGCCGTGTGGACAGCGCCCTTCATCCCACCCAGCAGGATCGCGTTGTCCATGAAGTCCTGCCAGCTCGGCAGATGGCCTTCGACCGCAGCGGCCGTTGTCGTCAGGGCGGCCAATTCGGTTCCGAACGTGCCGATGGCCTCCACAGCCTTGCCCATAGGGGCCAAGAAGGGCGCCACGACGCGCCCTGCGCCTGCCGTCGCCAGGCCGATCACAGCGCCCTTGGCGACCCCCGTCAGCCCAGCCTTGGCGATCTCCCAAGCGCCTTGCCAGGATGTAGCGTGGTTGCCTGTGTAGGCTTCCACCAGCGCCGCGCGCAGCCCCATCGGGGCCGCGAAGCCCCCGACCATCATCCCCATCGGGCCGGCGCGGGATAGGACGGCAGCGCCTACCACTCCTGCCGGCAGGTCGCCTGCGACTCCACCGGCGGCGGCCGAGATGCGGTGATACCAAGGGGCGTCCTCGCCGAGCTGCTGCTCGGGCATCTTGCCGCGCACAGCCAAGCCGGTAGAACTCGAGCGCAAACCAAACAGAATCGCATCGCCGATGCTCTTGACCTGCTGGGGGTTGGGGGCCGTGCCGCCGACGACCGGGTCGCCGAACACATTCACGCCAGCAGAAGCGGACTCCTCAACGATCTGGTCGCCGAACGCGTTGACGGCCACTACTGAGCCTCACGGATCGCGCCGCTTGCGGTCGGGCCGCCCTTCTGGACTGCCGCGGCAGTGCGCGCCTTCTTGCCGTCCGGGCTGATGTACTCGGTGTCCGGCGGCAGGGCGTCGCGCTCGGCCTTGGTCTTCGGACGCGGCAGTTGGTCTTGGATCGCGGCGTTGGCGCGAGCCGTCACGTTGTCTACCGACCCTTTGATGAACTCGGCGGACCCGACGAAGTCAGGGCTCTGCGGATTGAAGATGTCGTTCGGATTTTTCTTGGCCGCGCGCATCTCGCTTACTTTGTCGATGACGCGCGCCTGGTAGTCCATCTGGATCGCCGCCACCACTTCGGGGCGCGCGAGATACCGCGGGTCTTGCGACAGCGCCCGGCCCACGATCGACATCTGGCCGGAAAGCTTCGAGCCGACGGTGCGGCCGTTCTCGTCTTTTTGCTGGGCGAGCTGTGCGTTCAGTTTGTTGGCATCGGTCGTATTGATCTTGCCGGACTTGACGGCATCGAAGATGTCCGTGTCCGTATAAATCTTGCGCGGATCGCCCTCGGAAGTGTTGATCCGCATCCATAGGTCGCGCAGCGTCGTCTGGTCGGAGCGCTTCTCTACGCCCTGCAACTCCGTCGCGCGACTCTCCATGAACGTAATCAGGTGCTCCCGCGTCGCCGGCTTGAGTGCCGGGTCGTCCATGATGGCGCGGCGGGTCGCCGTGCCGCCGATGATGCTCTTGAAGTGTACGTCCCGTGCGTCGTCATTGGCTTCGCTTCGCACGCGCTCCAGCGCCGCGCGCTCATATTCGTCCTGCACCCTAGCTGCGCGGATCTCGGTCTTCGTGTAGGTCAGGGCCGCGTCGCGCTGCTCGGGCATCAGATCGTAGCCCCCAGCCTCCAACTTCTTCAACGTCCCGGCCGGGTCGTCGCGCGCCCCGGCCCGCGCTGCGGCCACGTTCAGGTCTTTCTTCAGCCCGTCGGCAATCGCGGCGCGGGCCTCCGGCGACACTCGCGTCAGGGTGTCCGCGAAGGCGGAAGCGTTCGCCTCCGCTTCTTTCAAATACAGCGGATTGGTCTGGACAAGCGCACCGGCGTCCTTCAGGAACTTTCCGGACTGCAACTTCGCGTCCGCTCCCGCCCGATGAACAGCGATGGCGTTCGCCTGCTGATCGTACATCAGGTTCGTGTTCGCCGTGGCGACGCGCAACTGGTCGCCGCCTTTCCTCGTCTGCAAGCCATCGCCCATACGCGATAGCTCGTTGTTCATTTCTTCCTTGATCTTGCCGAGATCGGCTCCGCTGATCGCGGCTTCGTCCAGGCGCTTCGCGTATTTGGCGCGAATTTCATTCTGCGCGACAATGACCTTGCGCGTCTCGGACTCCTCGATGTCAGTGACGATCTGGCGTCCGGCTGCGCTTACTGACTGCAGCGCCTCGCCGACTGCGGCGCCGAAGTCCTCGCCACTCGCGCGCCTGCCACCGGAGATCGGAAGGCTGCCGGCCTCGGCTGTGAACTGTGGGAGACGGGGCATTCTAGGTCCGCTTCAAGTTGCCGGCGTAAGTCGATGCGCCGGAAAGCAGCGCGCTCCCGGCCTTCAAATACCCGGCTGTCTGTGCCTGCGAACCGCTGAACTCGTCAAGCGTCGCCGTGTTGTTGTATCCGCGCGCCTTCAGTTCGCCGCGGTAGATGATCTGCTGGCGCTGCAGCTCACTCTGTGATGCTGCGTCGCCGATCACGTCCAGCACGCTCCCTTGCGCCTGCACGCCACTCTTCCCAGCCGCCGCGCGAATAGAACCCAAACGCATGTAGCGCTCACGGTCTGCTTGCATGGCGGCGTCGTTCGCCTCCTGCCGCGAGAGCACAGCGTTCTGCTCGTTGACGGCAGCGTTGTACTTCGCCGCGGCCTTGTTCGCCTGGCCCTGCTGGATCGCGCCATAGGCCGCTATCGCGGCCGAGGCGATCATCAGTGCGGGAATTGCAAACGCCATTATCCGAACCTCACGTAGGCAGTGTGTGCTTCGCCCTCGGGGCCATAGCCGGGCATCTCGGGCGTCTCGATCTGGAACCCAAGCATCTTCGCCCAGCGGTGTCCGGGCTCGAAGTCACAACGCACCGTAAATTCCACGCGTCCTTTCGCCTTGGCAACGTGAGCCAGTACGGCCTTGGTGACGAAGAGCATGTGCGGTGCCGAGCGTTTGTGCAAATACGCCCACGCAATCGAGCGCCCCGGCCACTGAGACAGTGTACCAGCGCAGGCGATTACCTCGCCGTCACAGGTGATGGTGTGCGAATCCGACTGCTCGAGGACAGCCCGCGCTTCTTCACCGAGCACGCTCATACCCCCCTCGGCGTCGCCCCCCGCTTCGAGCCACGCCAAGTGCCAGCGCTTGAACGGGACGACTGCGTAGGACATCAGGAGTCGTCCGAAGTGACGTACTGTTTCATCACCGACAGGACGGTCGCCGGGAACGGGCCGTCTGCGCGCCAGTAGACCTGGCCGAGTTTGTCGTAGTCGCCGTCGAACCGATCTCGGACGACGCCGGTGAAAAGAGGCGTAGCAACGCCGAAGTCATCGCCCCATTCGCGCACGATGATCTCGGTCAGCTCATCGGCGCTCATGCCGTGCTTCAGCCCCAGCGTGTCGACCAGCCAGAAACCGACCCGGCTGATCTTCTTGATCTTGCTCTGCGCCGAACCGTCTTGGGCGCCGCCTTCAACCGGCATGTCCTGGCCGTCGCTGTTGTACAGGTAGCCGAGCGTGATGATGCTGGCTGTCGTGGCCAGCGTCACAGTGCCGTTCGTGACGACGACATCCGGGCGACGCGCCCCGTCCGCGTAGATACCGACCGTCTCGCCTTCGAGATGCCAGAGCCCCGTGACCGTGGCCGCGGCCGGGGAGTTGATGGCCGTCCAGCCGCAATCGACGTAGAAGGCGTCTTCCTGCTCGTCTTCCACTTCCCAAAGCTTGCTCATGTACTCGATGTAGCGCTTGACGCCTCCATTGACGTAGCGCTGCACGACAACGTAGAGTTCATCGCGCGTGGCGTCCGGTGCCGGGACCACAGCGACGCTCTCCACTACCGGAATCAGGAGTCCGTCATCGTCGCTTTGGCCGCCGAGTTCGTGGCGGTGCCAACCGATGACATCCTGGTCGCGCTCATAGGTGAAGCCCAGCAGCACGCCATCGCCACGTACGCCCCACACGATCGCCTGCGGTTGTTCCTGGTATGCCAGCTCGTCGATACTCGGGCGCGTGATGTGCTCCGAAAGGAGAGTCATGTCGGGCGCCCGAAAGCCTTCGATCTCGAACAGATAGGCAAGCTCCCGAAGCTTGCGCGCAGCGCGCTGCACGAAGAGTACAGTCTTCCCAGCATTGACCGGCGCCACTTCGGCGCTGCCGTAACGGGACGACGGGCGAGCGGAGATGTCCGTCGGGGTAAGCGCGGCCGTGGCTGTCGAAGCCCGGACCTGCCACTCCGCGCGGCTCGTGCCGACCAACAACCCTTTTTCGTTCGCCGCCATCCACCGGATTGCGTTGACGTCGTCCGAGTTCAGCACATACGCCACGGCGTTGTCGTCGGCGATCGTGCCGTCCGTCGCGCTGGGCGAGAAGCTGGTGTAGACTCCGGTCTTGGAGCCGTCCAGGCGCTGCGGGTAGAGCGCGGCACCGGCAAGGAAAAGGCGGTCTTCGTAGAACGTGCCGCAGGCCGGATAGCCCGTCGTGTCGCTCCAGATCCCCATGCGCCAGTTGACCTTGGCGTTCGTGTTCGTGAGCGTAGAAAGAACCGTGACTGTCACAACCGTTGTGTTTGTGTACCCCGTGACGAGCACGTAACCCCAAGTCGAGCCCTCGCGGATACGGATCAGGCGACCGACGTCGGTGGCTTGGAAGCCCGTGTCGTTGTTGATGCCGGTCACGGCGGACGCCGTAAGCGTAACGCCGGAGCCGGTCGCAGCGCTGGGGGTCAGGGTCGTCGCGGTCGTGTTGAGCGAATCGTAGGGGCCGTCAGTGAACGCCACGTCCGACAGCGTCCAGGACGTCGCCGACACGCGCACCAGCTTCTGCGGCGGGAAGTCCGGGTGCATGATGAAGAGCGTGTCGGCGGATTGCGTAACACGAATCTGCGCGAGATCGGTCTCCGCGAACGCTGTCGTCACTTCCAGGATCTCGGCTACAGACCCGCCGGAAGAATATGTGTCGTAGGCCAAACTGTTGACGTTGGAGCTGCCCGAATCTTGCAGCTCAAACGTGTTCGCGCCGGCATTCACGTTCGCGACCTTGAATTCCCGGTTGTTGACCTGAGTCATGCCGACCACGCCCGTCACGTACACGCGCTCGCCGTTGGCGTAAGAGTCTGTGCCGGAATACGTGAGCACCGCCGGATTGGCTTTCGAGATCGCAGTGATGTTCTGCGCGGTCTTTGTCAGAACGCCGTGGTTGGTGAAGAAGCGGATGTACGCCTCACCGAACTCCAGAACATACGTCTGTGTGATCGAATACTGAAACGGAATGACTCGCGCCGCTTTGTCATGGTGGCGACACTGTTGCAGGAATGCCGTTCCGGGGCGGCGCGTCCACGCCCCCTGCGTCAGCGGTATCGCATTCAGGCAAACGAACAGCGCGGACGCATACTTCTTGACGTCCTGGCGGCCGAGCAGAAGACTGCTGAACTCGCCGGCATTGAAGGCGTGTTGCGCGTCGGAAGCGCGGGTCACAGGCGGGCGCTAACCCAATCGTCTTCGGGAAACTTCTGCGCCTCTTTCTCGATGGCACCGACGCGCTTTGCCTCGGCGACGGCGGTGTTGAAGTCGTCCATCAGCGTCGCTTTGAGGTCCGAACTGCCGGTGATCTCCTTGCAGCACTGCCAAGCGAGTTTGCAGGCGAACGCCTCGATGAACAAAGAGTCGTAGTAGTTCGGGTCGTCGACGCTGGCGACGTACCGGATCTCGAGCGGCGCCGCGGTCTTGCTCAGGATGTAGAGCCCTTCGGTGCGCCAGTCGACAGTCGATCCGCTTTCGTCGTCGCGTATGAGGCGCAGGAAGTCGTTGGGCTTGCTGAAGCGGTTCCAGTCACCCCACACAGAATCCACGGAGTCGGCGGCAATCGACTCGCGCTTGATGGAGAAGCCCCACGCGTAGCGACGAAGTTCCGCGTCGCGAACGGCGGCGTAGGCCGTGTTCATGGACTTGGCGTTCGGGCTGTCTTGACTCAGGCTCTCGATGCGCTTCGCGCCAAGCTTTTGCAGCGCGAGGTTCGAGATCGCTACCTTGGAGGTCGCCATTGGCGGCCTCGGCTACTCGACTTCTACGTCGAGGGCAATGTTGTAGGTGTCGGCCTCAGTGCCGGGATCGAACGCGCCAAGTGCTTGAAATACGGCGGTCAGTGTCGGCGCTTCCCCGCCGCGGAAGTCGAAGAAGAAACCGGCAGGATGCGGTTCGTACAGCGTCGGCGCCGCAATCGGCACCGGGTAGCCGGCGGACATTTGCTGGAACGCGGACGTGCTGGCTGTATAAGCGCCGAGCGGGTTCTGCCAGCCGCCGTCGTCGAAGAGGAAGCGGCCAACGGCCTGCGTGCGTTGCAGCCCGGTCAGCGGGAAGGTGACGTTGTTGCCGACCGCAGCGGGCACTTGCGCGGTCTTGTAGAGCAGCATGTCAAAGTTCAGCGCCGTAATGACGATTGTGCCGTCGGACACGATGCCGATGGCGGCGCTCAGAATGCGCCCGCGCGTGAACCCGGCAAAGTTGAAAATCGGGCGTACAACCGAGCCCGCGGTGGCGTTGTTGCTGATCTCGTCGCCGGCGGCAAAAGCGGTGGTGTCCGCCAGCCGCACGAACGACGATGTTACGTGGGTGACGATTCCGCCCATGTTAGATCGCCGGCCAGGGGGTTTCGACGATCCTCGACTTGAGCTTGTCGAGGTGCTGAAGCAGTCGGCTCCGGCCGCTGCCGCCCTCGTACTTGGATTTCAGAAAGTAAACGCCGAGGTCGATGCTCGCCGGCACGGCGTCCGCGTTCGCAGTCGCCACGTCAACGTCGTCGCCGCCGGCCTGGCTCGCAACCGCAGTCGCCATCTCAGTCGTCGTCAGCGAGAAAACAGTTGCTTCGTTCGCCATAGGATTCCTCTCTTAGGTGCAGGTTGTGCCGCTGATCGCGACTTGTTTGGTGGCGTCCGCTCTCTGGCCGCCCGCGCCGTCGTGCAACGCACCCATGCGTTGCAGGAAGTCACGAAGCAGCTCGACGATTTGCGCGTCCGTGTACGCCTGCGTCATGAACAGAACCAGATTCGGGCCAACGTCGACCCGCGAACTCGTTGCCGACAGCGCGCCGTCAACGTCATTCGCCCACACCCCAACGGTCGCCGAGCCCAAAATCTTGAACGATTTTGTGGCGCCGGCCACCGGCGTATAGCCTTGGAAGTTGGTTGGGATTGCCACTTCGTCTCCCGAAACTCCCCCGGCCCCGAAGGGCCGGAGGATGCTTCAGCCCTACTCGGGCAGGGTGTAGAAAACGTGCATCGCGTGGTTGATGCCGGCGCCGAGCACCGTCACGATCGACAGCGCAATGTCGACTTCGACGTCGCCGGTCGCGCCAGCGGTGCCGATCGCCGTGGCGTAGGCCGCCGCGATGGTCTGCGTGGTTTCCAGCGCCGTCGGCGTGACGAGGATCGACGTGTGGTCTTTCTCCGCCGACATCAGGTACAGCGTGGCGAACACGTTGTCGGCGATGGCGATTCCGTCCGGGCGATACAGGCCGCAGGCAACAGCGCCCGTGGTCGTGGTCGCGCCGGTCAACTGGATGTCGATGATCTGCGCCCGAACCGGGACGCGGACGAACGTGTACCACTGCCCGATGGTGCCGCCGGTGAGGTTGGCCGCGGCCAGGTAGCCATGAGCCACCCGAACCGGAGCGCCCTTCTCTTGGGCGTTGGTCTTGACGATCGGAGTCGCCGACTGGTCGGTGACGTTCTGCGAGGTGCTTACGAGTGCCATGTCAGGTCTCCTAGATTTGGTCGTCGCACTGGATGCGGATCTGCTTGCCGAGCTGCGTGCGCGTCCCACCCAGGGTCATGCACAGGTACACCTGGTTCGCCATGCTCTTGTCGCGCCGCGGGCCGATGTCGACCACCATTTCCTTCCAGATGCCGAGGTGCATTCCGCTCTTCATCCAGAGGGGAACCAGACGGTTGCCGGAGGTGATCGTCAGGCGCTCGGTGAGGATGAAGTCCACGCCCATGAAGCGCTTCACCTTGCCGTCTACCAGGACCGCGCTGTTGCCGTAGTCCTTGTTGACGATCTGCATTTCTTTCAGCAGCGCGTCGTGCTCGTAGGCGCCGATCGCGCCGAAGACGGGCTCCATCAGCTCGCCTTTGTTGGCGGTGATAAGCGTCCGAATGCCCGCCTGCAGTTTCGCGACGTTCAGGCTCGAAGCCGTGCCGCCGGTGTTGACGCCGACGTCATACGTGCCAGAGCCCAGCGTGCCGAAACTCTCGGTCGAGGTGCCGTTTTCGCCGATGTAGTTGGTGCCGAAAATCGCGGCCAGGATGATGTCGTCCTTGGCGCGCTGCATGCCGGCGGCGCCGGCCTGCGCGTACGGGCTGGCCAAGTCGATGATCGCACGGAGTTGGTCTTGATTGTCGATCAGCGAAGCCCACTCGTAGTCGAGCGGGAACACCCAGCGCTTGTCTTGCGACAGGTCGAGCAGGGGGGTGTCGGCGTGACGGCTGGTCTTCAGTTGCGCGGTCGCGGAGCCGAACTGCTCCACGACGCTCGCAGCCTTGCCAACGTACGAACCGACGGTGACAGCGCCCGCCAGGCGGGAGTCGGTCTGCTGCAGAAGGAGTTCGACGTTCGCGCGGTACTGCTGTACCGACGCTACGGTGATGGTATCAGGCACGGTGGCCTCCTAAGTTGTTGGTTCAAAAGCCAGTTTTGCACCTTCAGGCTGGTGCTCTGCCGGCTTGTCCCAACTTCGGGGGCCATAGTGTCCGACGCTGGCGCGGGGGTGTTGCCCTTGTCCGCACGTCATCCACTCCGAAACAGTGTATCACATGCCCTCAGAAGAGGTCCGCCGCCCCTCTGTCCGCGGTCGCAGGTTGTTCCTTCGCGACCGGCTGGCCGAGCACCCACGCCGCCCACGCCGCGGCGACTTCTCGGACGCCGACAGCGTGGCCCTGGTTGTGCACCATCGGCGTCTTCGCCGCCGCCTCGAGACAGCGCAACCGAACTTCCACGTCGGGGAGGATCATTTGGAGGGGTACATCACTGCGAAGAGCGCCGTCTGTTTGCGCAGCGCTTCCGTGTGGCCGGGGTGCATCCTGTCGCCCATTGCCGCTTTGATGCTCGGGTCGAGTTTCATCTTCTCCCACTCAGCCTTGGCTTCCTCGGCGGTCATCGCGGTCTCGAAGCCGGGCTTGCCGTCGCCGATCACGAGCTTGTCCTCGCCAATCTTCTTGGCGAGTTCGGCGAAGAACTTGTGCGTCCCGGCATAACCGAGCGCGCGCTCCATCGAGTCGATCATCGGGCCGGTGAAGCCAAGAGTCTTCGCGGCGTTCGTGGCCGCCGCCATCGTGCGCTCATGGCCGCCAGCCCATTCAGTGAGGAGCGCTTTCTTGTCGGCCTCGACCGAGATGTTGTAGTCTTTTTCTCGCTGTGCCATCGTCGTCTTGACGTAGGCGTTGTTCTCGGCAACAAGCGCCTTCGCCATGTCGGCCGTCAGCCCGACCTTGTGGAAGGTCTGCTTCGCCCAGCCCAGGTACGCATCGTCGAACGCAGGATCGCCGACGACCGGCTTGCCGAAGTCGTACTTGTCGGCGGACTCGGGCAGGCCAAGCTTTTGCATCACAACGCGAAGACCAGCCGGGTCGTCAGCGCGCGGCATGGTCAGCAGCGTGTTCGGGTCGCGGCCGATCAGGGTCTCGGCGCCGCGGTAGGACTTCACGACGTCGGCCGGGCTCTTCCAGCCCTTGTTGCCAATGTACGCGACGTCCGCCGCTTCGGTCAGACCGTGCCAGGGGGCGGATGTCGGATCAGGAGCCGGGGCAGGAACAGGGGCCGGAGTCGGCGCGGGAGTTGGGGCTGGTGTCGTTTCGGGCATGGCTTGTCTCCTTGGTTGAGGGCCGGCCCTTACAGGCCGAGTTCTTTAAGTCCGTTGATGAAATCGTTCGGGTCCAGCTTCTCCATGCAGGCGTTGTCGCCGTAAGCACAGAACCGGAAGTCCCAGCGCGTCATCTGCCAGTTCGACTGGCATCCGGTGCATTCGAGATCCCGCGGCAATACGTAGCGGATTTTGTACGTGTGGTCGCCGATGCGCGCAATGTAGCGATGCTTGGGTAGCGTAGTACCCATCGCGTAGATGATCGGAACGTCGGTCGTGCCGGCGATGTGCAGCGTCCCGCCATCCACGCCGACGACGGCGTTCGCGTGTCCGCACACGTCGCGCAGCTCGAGCAGCGTGGTCTTCTCGCGCAGGTCCAGGCACTCGAAGAGCAGAGACTGCGGGATCATCTCGGCCTGGTCGCGAATGACCAGCACCTCCAGCTTCCCGTCGTGCGTCAACGCGTTGGTGCGCGGCTGCCGGTTGCCAACAAGCACCGGCCTGTATCCGTTCTCGACGCACCACTGCAGGATCGGCACCATGACGCTCGCCCGAAACAGCTTGTTGTCGCTCGTCGCGCCAACAGGAAACACAACATACGGCCCGTCGATCGTGCGCGGCCCGAGCAGCGCGGCCGTCGGGTAGGAGCGCTCGAGCATCGACTCCGGCCGCGAATCGCTCAGGAACGCGAACGCGTAGTCGACCATGTGGACGCGATTGCGCGTATGCGTGTTCTGCAGG
>JBGPLJ010000067.1:0-13220 GCA_041486385.1 Steroidobacteraceae bacterium | reverse complement strand
GGCCCCTCATGCGCTGCGCCGAGATGCGGCAGCATCACCGCTTTCGAGTACGGCCATTGCTTGAGCCAGGCCTTCTGGTGCTCGATCGTATCGACGAGTTCCTGCTCGATCGGGTAGCCATCGGCGAGCTCGATCGATGGCGCCAGCACATCCGCAAGTGAGAGCTTCCCGTATTCCGCAAGCATCACCAGCATGCCGCCCGGCGTGCCCGGCGTAACCGCGGCGAGCGGCCCATACTCGGGCGGATACTTGTAGCCTCTGGATTTGTAGAACTCGACGGTCGCACCGGTCGGCGCCACACCGAGCCCATTGATCGCGATGACCTTCTGCGCGTGCGGATCGAAGATGAGCGCCTGCGTCTCGCCGCCCCAGCTTAGCGTGTCCCACAGCGTCGACGTTGCCGCAATCATCGCGCACGCCGCGTCGATCGCATTGCCGCCGCGCTCGTACATCATCGCGCCCGCCGTCGCAGCGAGCGGCTTGCCGGTGATCGCCATCCAGTGACTGCCATGGAGCGGCGGCTTCTGCGTCTTCGCGTACGCTGCCGGGATCACGACGAGCATTGCCAGCGCGGTCGCGGCGAGTGTCATGATGATCTTCTTCGACATGTGGCTGCCTCGCGTCAGGTTGTGCTTGGTCGAATCAGCCACGCCGCGAGCGCAGGCACCACCAGGATGGCGGCCAGCATGTTCACGAGGAACATGAAAGTCAGCATAATGCCGATGTCCGCCTGGAATTTGAGCGGCGAGAAAGCCCAGGTTACGACGCCGATGGCGAGCGTGATGCCGGTAAAGACAATGCTGTTGCCGGTCACGCGCAACGTGTGGCGGTAAGCCTCCTGCACCGATTGACCCTGATGCAGGAATTCCTGCATGCGGCTGAAGAGATAGATTCCGTAATCGACACCGATGCCCGCGCCGAGCGCCACCATGGGCAGCGTCGAAATCTTGAGGCCAATGCCGACAAACGTCATCACGGCATAAACAAGCACGGAAACGAGCGCGAGCGGCAGGATCACGCAGATCGTGCCGAGGAGCGAACGGAACGTCACGAGACACATCACGATGACGGAGAGGAAGACACCCGCGAGGATCGGGAACTCCTTCGCCTGGACGACTTCATTGGTCGCCGCCATCACGCCGACATTGCCGGTCGCCAGGCGGAACTGCGCCTTGGGCGTGGGATTTTCGGTGCGCCACGTCTTCACTTCCGCAACGATGCGCGAAATCGTGTCGGCCTTGTGATCGCGCGTGAAGATGATCACGGGCATGACGCTGCAGTCGGCATTGAGGAGCCCGGTGCTCGTCTCGATGTACTTCTGCGCCTGTACGAGCTGCGACTCATCGCGCGGGAGATTGCGCCACTTGAGACTGCCCTCGTTCCACGCGGAACTCGCGACCTTCATCACCGTCGCGAGCGAAATCGCGTCCTGCACGCCCGGCACATTGGCCATGTGCCAGGTGAAGCGGTCGATCGCCGCGATCACGTCGTAGTCGACGCAACCGTTCGGCTCGGTCTCGACGATCACGTTCAGGATGTCGACGCCGATCGAAAACTTCTTGGTGATGAGATTCGAATCGCGGTTGTAGCGCGAGTCTGGCCAGAGTTCGGGCACGCCCACCTGCATATCGCCAATGGCGACGCGATGGCCGTAGAGCCACCCGACGCCGGCAAGCGCGATGCCGATCACAAGGATCACGGTCGCAGGACCCCGACGCGCGACGTGGGAGAGCTTGTCCCAGAGTGGCGCGAGCTGCTGCACGCGGCGGCGTAGCCGAGTGCGATAGGCTGCATCGAAATGCACGAACGAGACGAGCACCGGCAGCAGCAGCAGATCAGTCAGAATAACGACGCCGACGCCCAGACTCGCCGTGACCGCCATCTCCTGGATGACGCGCACCGGAATCATGAGAATGGTGACGAAGCCGACGAGGTCAGCGACCAGTGCCACGATGGCCGGCAACAGCAGGCGGCGGAAGGTCCGGCGCGCGGCTTCCATGCAGTCCGCGCCCTCGAATGCGGCATCGCCCACGGCGCTGATCTTCTGCACGCCGTGGCTCACGCCAATAGCGAAGATCAGAAAGGGCACGAGAATTCCGATCGGATCGATGCCGAAGCCGACCAGCACCAGAAGCCCCAGTTGCCAGATCACGGCAATGATCGAGCAGACGACCGGAATCACCGCGATCTTGAAGGACTGACAGTAGATCCAGACGAAGAGCAGCGTCAGCAGGATCGTGATGACGGCAAACAGCACGACTGCGCCCGCGCCATCGGCAATGTCGCCCATCACTTTGGCGAAGCCGATCATGTGCACCGCGACCTCAGGACCGCCCGGCTCCACGGCGACGTCGATCGCATGGTCGAGCCCCTGGCCCTGAATCTTTGCGCGCACCTTCGTCTCGAGGTCGTGCGCGAGACGAATGAGATTGACCGGTTTGCCGGAAGGATCGACGTCCGCGATCTGGGCGCTCACTATCGCGCCCGAGAAATCGTTGGCAACGAGTCGCCCGACAATGCCCGCCTTCAGAATATTCTCGCGCACCTGCGCGATTGCTGCGGGCGTCGGCACGAACTCGGCCGGCACCACGTTGCCCGCCTCGATGCCGTCCTCCACGATCTCGGTGTAGCGCACGTTCGGTGTGAAGAGCGACTGCACGAGCGCGCGATCGATGCCGTCGATGAAGAACACTTCGTCGGTCGCGGTCTTCAGCGCCTTGAAGAACTCCGGCGTGAACATGTTGCCGTCGCGCGCCATCACGGCGATCACGACGCGATTGGCGCCACGGAAATCCTTCGCCTTCTCGCTCAGGTATGTCTGGATGTATTCGTGCTTGCGCGGCAGCTGCTTCTCAAAGCCCGCGTCGATGCGCAGGCCCTTCGCCGCGACCCAGATCATGGCAATTGTCACCAGCAGGAAGAACGCGAGCACCCATCTGCGGTGCGTGAAGATGAGCCGATCGATGTTTTGCACGAGCTTGGGTTCGGCCATGCGCTTCTCTTATTTGAGCGGCCGCGTAAGTACGCCGCCCTCGCCGACCGTGATGAAGCGCCCGTCCACCAGCAGCGCCGAGGACATGCCTTTGCGATCCGCCTGCTGCTGCGTGCTGAACGTGTGGCCCCCGTCCTTGCTCACGAGCAGCACGCCGGCGAGCGCGGTAATGGCGACAGCATCGTTCGGCAGCCGCACGCCGCTCGTCAGCATGGCCGTTACATCGGTCTTGATCTGAGTCCAGGTGTCGCCCGCATTGTCCGAGCGGAAAAGATGCCCGCGCATGCCAAAGGCGAGCACCGAATCACCGTCGAGCGGCAGCACGCCGAAGAACGAACCCTCATACGGCGAGCTGAGCGTGAGCCAGGTGGCGCCGCCATCGTCGGAGCGATAGAGATGTCCGGATTCGGCGGCAATGTAGAGTTTGCCGCTCGCCGCGGCGGAGATCGCGTTCAAATGAAACTGCGTGCCTTCGTCGTCCACATCCGCCGCCTGCAGGGGCTTGGTTGCCTGCGGATGGCGTGGCGGCGGCTTCGACACCGGCGAGAATGCCTGCGACTGCCAGCTGCGGCCGCCGTCCGCGCTCGTGAAATAGGCGCTGTAGGCGCCGACCGCAACACCGTGGTCGGCGTCGCGAAACCAGACATCGAGCAATGGCTGTGAGGCTTTCGGCTCAAAATGAACGCGCCCCCAGTGCTCGCCACCATCCACGGAGCGCAGGATCACTTCATCGTGACCTACCGCCCAGCCGTGGCGCGCATCGACGAAGTAGACAGCCGTGAGTGACGAGAGCGTGGGCGTCTCGGGTTGTCGCCAGCTCGCGCCCTGATCGTCCGAAAGCAGGACCTGGCCACGCTCGCCCACCACGACAATGCGACTGCCTGCGGCCGCTACATCGAGCAGCAGCGACCTGGATGCCAGCGGCGCAATCTCCGCAGCCTCCGCCGCCGGGGATTGCGGCATCTGATCGGCGAACGCGCACGCGAGCACCGCAGGCAGCGCCAGGAATCCCGACCAGCGTGTGCCTCGGGCTATCGGCACTTCAGAAGCTCTTAGCGCACTCCCAGGCTGCGCAGCGCGCTCACCTGATAGTCGCCAATGTTGCGCTTGATGTGGAAGTCGTACGTGCGCTGCTCTTCATTGTTGAGCCCGATCGCGAGGTACTGACGATTGCGCAGGTCCATCACGAGTTCGAGCGTCGTCCAGAAGGACGGCACGTCGTAGTACTCCATGCCGTGCCCTTCCTGCACGCGCCACAGCTGGTCGCGCGTGTCGTAGCAGTCGACCGCGAGGATCTGCCAGGAGTCTTCATCGACATAGAGCGTGCGGCGCTTGTAGATGTGGCTCGTGCCGGCTTTGAGCACCGAGTCCACCACCCACACGCGATGCAGCTCGTAGCGCGCGAGATCCTGGTTGATGTGCTGGGCTTTGAGGATATCGCGATACTTCAACGCCCCGCCGTGCAGCTGATAGGAATTGTACGGAACGTACATTTCCTTCTTGCCGACGATCTTCCACGTGTAGCGCTCGGGGCTGCCGTTGTACATGTCGAACTGGTCCGAGGTCCGCATGTTCTCCGCGTTGGTGCCGGGATTGTCGAAAGCGACGTTCGGCGCGCGGCGCACACGGCGCTGGCCCGGGTTATAGACCCAGGCGCGGCGGTTCTCCTTCGACTGATCCAGCGTTTCGTGCACGAGCAGGATTTCGCCCGCGACTCGTGCCGGCGCCAGCGTCTCCTGGATGAAGTACAGGATGACGTTGTCGAGATTTGCTTCAGTCGCGCCCTCGAGGCTGTAGGCAACGTAGAACTCGTCCTTGAATTTCACCAGCGTGTAAGCGCCGTCCGCGAAGACCGGCGCCTGCTGGATGATGCGTTGAGCGGCATCGGCCCGGTAGCGCAGTACGTGATTCCAGAACACCTCGACGCCTTCCTTCGGAATCGGGAATGGAATGCCGATCGCCGCGCCCGTCACGCCATTGCCGCCGGGCGCGAGATTCGCCGTCGTCGCGATGCGCTTGGTCGCGTCGTAGATGCGCTGAGGCACCGCCGCGCTCCGGTGCGTCGGATACACCTTGAGAAAATAGTCCTTGTAGGCCTGCAGCAGCGCCTTGTGCCCTTCGGTCAGCTTGTCCGCGTACTGATTCATGTTCGCGGCGGTGATCGTGAAGAGCGGTTTGTCGCCGGCATACGGATCCGGGTGGTGGCCGCCTGCCTGGAAAGCCGGGAAGCCCGCCTTCGCCGAGGATGACAGGCCGCCGTCCCAGGCTGGAATGGTGCCGGCCGCGTTGCCCGCCTTCTCGCCACCGAGCGGCGTGAGATCCGCGCCGAGTCGCGCGGCTTCCGCGGCGGTGACGGCCGCCTGCGAGACATTCAGACCGAAGGTCACCGTCAGCGCGCAGGCGCTCACCGCTGCAAGAAGTTTTCTCGTCCGCATGATGATTCTCCTGCGCTCAGAAGGAGTATTTGAGGCTGGCCGCGATGAAGTCGCGGTCGTTGATGTCGTTCCAGCGGCCCGCACCACTGTAGCGCGTGTAGCTCGTGTCGAGCTCCCAGGTGCTGCGTAGATTCATGGCTACGCCGAGCGTGACACCGACGCGCCCGTCGACGAAGTTGCCTCCGGGTCCGGGCGTCGTACCCTTGAAGTCGTACTGCACCGAGTAGCGCGGTATCACGTTCCACGGTCCGACGAGGCCGGGATATTCCAGGCGTCCCGCGAAGCGCACGCCCCACGAGGTGGGATCCGCGAATCGATCCTGCGGTTCGACTTCACCAAAGTGCTTGCCTGCCAGCGGCGCATTGCCGCTCACCGACGTGCCGGGGCCGTTGTAGCGCAGGCCCTGGCCATTCGGTCCGCCTGTTGTCTTGTCGGCGAGGCCCTGGAAGTGCGTCACCCCGAGTTCCGCGACCATCACCATCTGGGCGGCGCCCAGCACATTCGCGAATGCCTTGGTCGCAGTGACCTGCGCCTGGATCACGTCGTGCCGGTCCCAGCCCGTCACGACCCGATTGAGGTCAAACGCGCCGAGCTGGCCACAATGTGTGAGCGTCGCTGTCGGCCCCGCGACGCTCGGACACGTCGTCGGGAGCGTAATGCCCTGCAGCGTCGCGAGATTTTTTTCCAACGGCGTCAACGCCGCGAACAGCACTTCGACGTCGTCGTACTGAATCGGCTGATCCATGCGATAGGTCACTTCGCCCTGGAGCGCGATGCCGGTGCTCTGCAGCTGCGTATTGAAGCTCGCGCCGATGAGCTTGATGTCTTCCGGGTACTCGGTGAAGTAGCTCGCGGTCTGCGCGTACTCATGCGTTGCGAGGTTGGTCGCCTGCGCCGAAACGTCGCCGCCGGCGAGCGCCGTATTGACGGCAATGGTCGCGTACCCTTGCGCCTGCGCCGCCGTGAGATTGCCGCCTTGCGACGCCGCGGCGCCAACGCCCTGGCTCGTGCCGATCGCGATAGCCGTGGCCGGCGGGAGTCCGGCGGCAAGACCGAGCGCCGCGGCCTTGACGGCATTTGCAGCGCCCCAGGCATTGCCGATGCCCGCTTGTGTACCGGTGCGACCCGAGATGAGCGGGAGCCGGCTGTGGTAATTGACGAAATAAAGACCGAACTCCGTACCGTTCATGAACTTCGGCGCGAAGTAGCGCAGAGCGGCACCATACTGGCCGCTCTTCTTCGGCTCCAGCGTCGGACCGCGCGCGACATTTTGAAAGTTCGGAATCAGCGGGCCGCCGAGCGGCCGGAAATCGACACCCTGATCGCTGAATGCGCCAAAGCCCAGCACGACCTTGTCGCCACCGCGTGGCGCGAAATCATTCGAGCTGAAGAAACTGCCGGCGGGCTCCGGCTGCGTCGGATCCCAGTCGAGCATGTAGACGGCTTCGGCCGTCAGGTTTTCGGTGAGTCCAAGACTCGCGAACACCATGTTCTCCGGCAGGAACGCCTCTTTCAGTTCACTGCCCGGCACACGCAGCGCCGAGACGTCGAAGGCGTTCAAGGTGTTGATGCCGCCCTGAATGAAAGTACTCTCGCCCCAGCTCACGGCCTGTTTGCCGACGCGCAGTTCAAAATGATGGGTGCCGAGGTCCCACTTGCCGTAGGCAAACGCGTCGAGAAGCCGCGCATAGGAACCCACCAGACTCTTCGCCGAGCTGCTGAGCGGTGTGCGCCTGGTCGGCTGATCCTTGACTTCCTGATCGTAGAGTCCCGAGCCACGGACGAAGGCGCCGTAATGCTCGGATTTGAGCGAGAGCTCCGTGACGACCTTCCAGGCGCGGTTCACCGTGCCCGTACCGTAGTTGAGATCGCCGTCATCGATGTTGGGTGAACGACCGCAACCGCCATCCGCGACCGCAATCAGGTGACAGTCCGGGCTCTGCACGCGCCAGGCCTGGTCGTAGGTGATCGTGGTATCCCAGCTGCCGGTGACCGCGCCGCTCTTGCTCTCGAAATCCCGCGCGCCGGCTGCGAAGCTGGCCACGCCGAGCGCGATTGCAACCGCTGCGCCCAACAGGGTGCGCCGGCTCCCGAGCTTGTCTGATGCGGGATGACTCTTCATGTGTTCCCCCACGAAAATGATGTCGTTGTAGCGGCTTTGCGCCCGGCAGTGACTACCGTGCTCCCCCGCGCCCTGTGTTGGTATTGGTAGACAGCTGGCGCGCGGCTTCGCCCTGTGTCGATGGAGTATATCAGCGAGATCGCAGCTCGATCACGGCGAGAAATGCGCGCTCGAAGGTCGGCGTTTGCAGTGCAAAAGGTGAGCACAGGGGTCGTTCGGCGCGTGCGACACACGATTCCACGGTCAGCTGTGCGCAACCTGCAGGATGCTGTGCCGAATCTGCTCCGCGAGCACGAGCTCAGCGTCGGCTTCGACGTTGAGCAGCACTTCGTCGAACATGAGTTTGCCGGCCAAATCGGTCTGCACGACGCCGCGCCGGCGCAGCAGATCGATGAAGCTGCCGAACAGCTCCTTGTCGAAGAATTCCGGCGAATTGAAGCCATAAAGCATCGACATCCGCTGAGCCATGAGATGGCAGCGCTGCTCCAGCTCCGCGGGTGTCATCGTGCCGCTGCCTGACCGGACGAGCAGCGTAATCGCGAGGTAGTAGCGTTCCACCGTCTGGATCGTCGCCTGCGCGAGGAGCGACAACTGCACCGCCTGCGGCGCCGCGGCCGGGGGCCGGCTCCACGCGGTGCCGTCATCATTCACCTGCAGCAGGCCAAGCGCGACGAACACGCGCAGATGTTCCTGCACGACCCCGGGAACCTCATCCTCGCGCCAGTGCAGGAACAGTTCCTCGGCGATATAGGGATACACGCGCCATGCGAGCCGCAGAATGTCCTCGGCGCGCATGGTGGCGTTATTGATGAAGCAGCAGGCAATCAGCGAGGGCATCGCAAACAGGTGCACGACGTTGTTGCGAAAATAGGTCTGCAATATCGAATTGATCTCGCTCATGCGCAGTACGTCGCCGAGCGCATGCGGCTGGCGCTGCACGAAGCCCATGGACTCGCAATACTTGATGCACGCCTCGCCGTCCTCCTCGCACAGCGTGACACGCGGGCCGTACCTGGCCTCTGCCAGGATGCGGCGATAGACGTCGATCTGCCGCGCAAGATCCGTCGCGAGAAACGATTGACGGGGCGTCGCGAGCAGCGCGGTCGAGAGCAGGTTGACGGGATTCACCGCCGCGGCGCCGTTGATGTTGCGCATGATGCTGGTCGCGAGCTCGTCGACCACCGCGGCCACCCAAGGTGGCTTGCTGTCGTCCTGCGGCGTGTCCGTGCGCCAATTGGCGTTGTGGCGTTTCAACACCTCATCGAGCTCGATCGGCTCGCCAAAGTTGACGAACACGTGCCCGAATTTCTGGCGGAGCTTTGGCAGCGCGCGCAGGAGGCCCCCTACCGTCTCTTTCTGCTTGGCGCGGCCTGACAGCTCGCCGATGTAGGTCTCGCCCTCCACGAGGCGCTCGTAGCCGAAATACACCGGCACGAACATCACGGGCCGCTTCGGATAACGCAGGTAACTGCGCACCGTCATCGAGAGCATGCCGGTCTTGGGCGCCAGGAGGCGTCCGGTGCGGCTGCGTCCGCCTTCGACGAAATATTCGAGCGCATGGCCTTTCGCGAGCATCACCCCGAGATACTTCGTGAAGACGACCGAATAAAGACTCGAGCCGCGGAACGAGCGGCGCACGAAAAACCCGCCGCCCTTGCGCAGGAACCGTCCAACGATCGGCAGATTGAGGTTGATGCCCGCAGCCACGTGCGGCACGGCGAAGCCACTCTGATAGATCACGTACGAGAGCAGCAGATAGTCCATGTGGCTGCGGTGACAGGGCACGTACACGATCTCGCGCCCGTCGGCCGCGCGCGTCAGCACGTCGAGGTGCCGTACGATCAGGCCGTCATAGAGCCGGTTCCACACGCGGCTCAGCACCCGCGCCATCACCGAAACGAACGCGTGCGAATAGGTCGCGGCGATCTCGTCGGCGGCGCGTTTCGCGTTCTTCAGTACCTCGCGGCGCGCAAGGTTTTCCTCGCGCATCTGCTGGCGTACGACCGCACGCACGGCGCGGGTGCGCAGCACCTGCGCAACGATGGTGCGGCGATGGGAGAGATCGGGACCGATCGTGGCGTCGCGCTGATTCTTGAAATGGGCGCGCAGCAGGCGCGAGGCGCGCCGCACGCTGCGTGCCTCATCGAGGCCATCTTCGATGAGGCTCCTGAGCGGCACCGGGTCGCCGAATTGCAGTACGACATTGCGGCCGTTGATGAGCACGGTGAAGAACTTGCGCAAGCGTCCGGCGAACGCCCAGTTCTCCGAGAAGAGCAGGCGTATGAGCGAGCCTTCCTTCTGCGGCGCGCGTCCCCAGTAGATCGCGACCGGCACGATGTCGAGGTCGAGTTCGGCGTCGTCGCGCGCGTGCGCAATGAGTTCCAGGAGGAGCGAGGGGACGCGACGATCGACGCGCTGGCGCAGAAATCCCGTGCGCACTTCCATATAGAAGACCGAGCGGCGTTCGCTCAAAGGCCCGAAGTTGAGCCGGCGCGACGGCCGGGGCAGTCCCCGCGCGACGCACACGTCCTGCAGGGTCAGAAAATCCGAGACACTGTCATGCTCGAGTACGTAACAGACTGGACGCGCGCGGCCCGCCAGACGGCCCGCGATGTCTTCTGGAGCGACGGTCGCGCGCACCCAAAGGGCGACGAGCTTGCGCATCAGCCATTGCGCGGACCCGGTGAGACCGAAATCAGCTTTCAGTGCCATGCGTTCTGCAAGCGGCTCGAGGTGCTAAGATTTTCATCATAGCGCATACGGCCTTCTCGTCCTTAAGGGGACTTCCGGCGTGACAAACACCTTGCGAACCGAACGCGACAGCATGGGCGAGCTCGAAGTGCCCGCGAATGCGCTATGGGGAGCGCAGACGCAGCGCGCCGTGCAAAATTTTCCCATCAGCGGGCTCAGGATGCCGGCGAGGTTCATCGCGGCGCTCGGGCTCGTCAAGCAAGCCGCCGCGCGCGCGAACCTGCGCCTCGCATTGCTCGAGCCCGACATTGCGGCGGCGATCGACGCATCCGCCGCGGAAGTTGCGAGCGGCAGGCACGACAGTCAGTTTCCGATCGACGTGTTTCAAACCGGTTCGGGCACCAGCACCAACATGAACGCGAACGAGGTGATCGCGCACCTCGCCAGTCGGCGCCTCGGCCGCGCTGTCCATCCGAACGATCATGTCAACATGGGTCAGAGCAGCAACGATGTCATTCCGACCACGATTCATGTGAGCGCGGCGCTCGCGGTCCGTCAGGATCTCAGTGCGGCGCTCGGTCACGCGTGTGAAGTGTTGCGCGCCAAAGAGCGCGCGGTCGAAGGCGTCGTGAAAACAGGACGCACGCATCTCATGGACGCGATGCCGGTGACGCTCGCCCAGGAACTCTCGGGTTGGCGCGCGCAGCTCGAGCTTGGCCGCGCGCGGCTCGCAAGCGTTGAACCGCGGTTGCTCGCACTGGCGCAAGGCGGTACAGCGGTCGGCACGGGAATCAACGCCCATCCACAGTTCGGCGCGGTCTTTTGCGAGGAACTGCAGAAACTCACGCAGGTGCCCTTCGTACCGAGCCGCAACTATTTTGAATCGCTGTCGTCCCAGGACGCCGCGGTCGAGCTCTCGGGACAGTTGAAGACCATTGCGGTCAGCTTGACCAAGATTGCGAACGACCTGCGCTGGATGAACAGCGGTCCGCTCGCGGGGCTCGCCGAGATCGCCCTGCCCGCCCTGCAACCCGGAAGCAGCATCATGCCGGGCAAGGTGAACCCTGTGATTGCGGAAGCGGCGGTCATGGTTGCGGCGCAGGTCATCGGCAATGACGCGACGATCACGATCGCCGGGCAGGCGGGCAACTTTCAGTTGAACGTGATGCTGCCGGTGATCGCGTATAACCTCCTCGAAAGCATTCGCTTGCTTGCGAATGCTCTGCGCGCGCTCGCGGACCAGGGGATCGCGGGCTTCAAGGTCAATGAAGAGCACATCGCAGCGGCGCTCGATCGCAATCCGATTCTGGTGACCGCGCTCAATGCCCTCATCGGCTATGAGAAAGGCGCAGCGATTGCGAAGAAAGCCTATGCCGAGGGGCGCCCGATTCTCGACGTAGCGGTCGAGATGACCGCTCTCTCGCGCGCGGAGTTGCAGCGCCTCCTCGACCCTGAAGAACTCACACGCGGCGGAATCAAGGGCGGCGGGGACGGCTGACGGCGGATTTGATGAGCTCGAGTTTCTGGGCGCGCTGCAAGCGCTTGATCGCGGCTTCGCGTCGCGACGCGCTCGACCGATCGCCGAGTTGCTCCGCATAGACCAGACGCTGCGCGTCTGAAGTGCGGAAGAAGCGCGCGCCGCGCGCACCGGAGCGATGTTCGGCGAAGCGGCGTTTGAGATCGGTCGTGATGCCGGTGTAGAGCGAACCATTCGCCGCGCGAACGATGTAGACCCACCAGGGCGGCGCCGTATCGGTACTCACCGGTCGCAGCTACTTCGATTGCTGATCTGTATTAGGCGCTGCGTCCGGGTCGGAGGGCGCTGTCGTGCCGTTGGCATCGCCCTTCTTGTCGCCTTGTTCTTGGGCGTCGAGCTGGCGATTGAGGTCGTTCACGCGATTCTCTTGCAGGGCTTGCGATTCTTTCGCTTTGTCGATGGTCCTCACCGTGTCATCGAACACGGTTGGCGCGGGCGCCTTATCGTCATTGGCGTTACTTTGGGGGGGCGGGCTCGAACCGCAGCCGGCCGCAGCCATTGCCAAAATCAACGCGCTGATCCAGATTCGCATGACACTGGTCTCCACCGACTAGAGCCTCGATTCAAGTGTAATCCCAAAGGGCGACTCGCATGCAGCTGGCCGGCAAGATCATCGTTATCACGGGAGCCTCCACGGGAATTGGCGAGGCGCTCGCGCTGGCGCTCGCCCGCCGCGAAACGCGCCTCGTGCTCGCGGCGCGCGATGGCACGAAGCTCGCGCAGGTCGCGGAGCAATGCGTCAGGCTCGGCGCTCGCGCAATTGCGCAGGTCACCGATGTTGCAAAGCCCGCGGACTGCCAGGCGCTCATCGACCGAACGCTCAAGGAATTCGGCGGCCTCGATGTGCTCGTGAACAACGCCGGCAGCACGATGTGGGCGCGCTTCGACGCGCTCACGGACCTCTCGATCTTCGAGCAACTGATGCAGGTGAACTATCTCGGCGCCGTGTACCTGACGCATCGGGCGCTCGCGGCGCTCAAGGTCTCGCGCGGCCTCGTCGTCGCGGTGGCGAGCGTTGCCGGATTCACCGGTGTCCCCGAGCGCAGCGGCTATACCGCGAGCAAGCATGCGATGGTGGGTTTTTTCGAATCGCTCCGCATCGAACTGGACGGCAGCGGCGTCGACGTGACCATCGTGGCGCCCGACTTCGTCGTGAGCGAGGTTCACAAGCGCGCGATCGGCGCGGATGGCAAACCGCTCGGCGCGAGCCCGATGCAGACCTCGCGCATCATGACGGCCGAACATTGCGCCGCCCGGATCGTGAGCGCGATCGAGCAGCGCAGGCGCCTCGTCATCCTGTCGGCACGCGGCCGCTTCGGCCGCTGGCTCAAACTCATCGCCCCCCGTCTCATCGACAGGATCGCAGCGAACGCGATACGACGCCGCTATTGAAAGGACTACAGGAACTTTTCGAGCGTGACGAGGAAGTACTCGAAGAGGTAG
>JBGPLJ010000066.1:0-13221 GCA_041486385.1 Steroidobacteraceae bacterium | reverse complement strand
GTAATCGAGAAGGTCGCGCCGGGCGTCATCTGGCGCAAGTCGGTGTCGCAGCCGGTGCAGACCGGTCTCAAGTCCATCGACGCCATGGTGCCAATCGGCCGCGGGCAGCGCGAGCTGATCATCGGCGACCGTCAGACCGGTAAAACGGCGGTCGCGGTAGACACGATCATCAATCAGAAGGGCAAGGACCTGTTTTGCGTGTACGTGGCGATAGGCCAGAAGGCTTCCACCATCGCCAACGTGGTACGCAAGCTCGAGGAACACGGCGCGATGGAGTACACCATCGTCGTCGCCGCCACCGCCTCCGAGTCCGCGGCCATGCAGTACATCGCTCCGTACTCCGGCTGCACTATGGGCGAGTACTTCCGCGATCGCGGCCAGGACGCGCTCATTATCTATGACGATCTGACCAAGCAGGCCTGGGCATACCGCCAGATCTCGCTGCTCCTGAAGCGTCCGCCGGGCCGCGAAGCTTACCCGGGCGACGTGTTCTATCTGCACTCGCGTCTGCTCGAGCGCTCCGCGCGCGTCAATGAGCAGTACGTTGAGAAGACGAGCGGCGGCAAGGTGAAGGGCAAGACCGGCTCGCTCACGGGGCTGCCAATCATCGAGACGCAGGCGGGCGACGTCACAGCCTTCGTGCCGACGAACGTCATCTCGATCACCGACGGCCAGATTTTCCTCGAGACCGACCTTTTCAACGCCGGCATCCGGCCCGCGATGAACGCCGGCATCTCGGTGTCACGTGTGGGCGGCGCCGCGCAAACCGACATCATCAAGAGGCTGGGCGGCGGCATTCGCCTTGCCCTCGCGCAGTACCGCGAGCTCGCGGCGTTCTCGCAATTCGCCTCCGACCTCGATGAAGCTACCCGCAAGCAGCTCGAGCGCGGCGTGCGCGTGACGGAAGTCATGAAGCAGAAGCAGTACGCGCCGATGTCGGTGGCGGAGATGGCGCTCGCGATCTATGCGGTCAACGGCGGCTACATGGACAAGGTCGAGCGCAACAAAGTGGTCGCGTTCGAAGCAGCCCTGCAGGCGTTCGCGCACTCCAATTACGCTGCTTCGATCAAGGCGATCAACGACAAGCCCGTGCTCAAGGAACAGGAGGCGACGCTCAAGAAGATCTGCGACGACTTCGTGGCGACCGGAGCCTACTAGTGGCGAGCGCCAAAGACATCCGCGTCAAGATCGCGAGTATCAAGAATACTCAGAAGATCACGAAGGCCATGGAAATGGTGGCCGCGAGCAAGATGCGCCGCGCGAAGGAGCGCATGAGCGCATCGCGACCGTACGCGGACAAGATTCGTGTCGCCATCGGCCATTTGAACAAGGCCAACCCGGACTATCGCCATCCGTTTCTGGTCGCGCGTCCGGTAAAGGCGGTCGGGCTCGTCATCATCAGCACCGATCGGGGCCTGTGCGGTTCGCTCAACGTGAATCTCTTCCGGCAGGCGCTGATCGCCATCCGTGAAGCGCGGGCGCGCAGCCAAGAGGTCAGCGTCTGCCTCATCGGCTCGAAGGCGGTGCAGTTCTTTCGCCGACTCAACGTGCCGATCTTGGCGCAGGTCACGCACCTTGGCGACAAGCCGCACGTGAACGATCTGATCGGCACCGTCAAGGTCATGCTCGACGCGTATCGTGACGGCAAGATCGATCGGCTGCTGCTTCTGCACAACGTTTTCGAGAGCACGATGTCGCAGAAGCCGCGCATCACGCAGGTGCTGCCCGCGGAGACACACGACAGCGACAAGCTGCAGGAGCACTGGGACTACATTTACGAACCGTCCGCCGCCGATATTCTCGATGGCCTGCTGATGCGTTACATCGAGTCGCTGGTCTATCGTGGCGCGGCCGAAAACGTCGCCTGCGAAATGGCGGCGCGCATGGTCGCGATGAAAAGCGCTTCGGACAACGCGGGCACGCTGATCGGCGAGCTGCAGCTCGTCTACAACAAGGCACGGCAGGCGGCGATTACCAAAGAGCTATCGGAAATCGTAGGCGGCGCGGCAGCAGTCTGATTTCTTCTTTTCTCTCCCGCTTGCGGGAGCGGGCTAGGGTGAGGGTTCGGTCGAGGGTTAGCGAGGAACATCATGAGCACGGGCAAGATTACCCAGATCATCGGCGCGGTCATCGACGTGGAATTCCCACGTGAAAATATTCCGAAGATCTACGACGCACTGAGATTGACTGACGCCAATCTGACGCTCGAGGTGCAGCAGCAGCTCGGCGACGGTGTCGTACGCACGATCGCAATGGGCGTGTCGGATGGTCTCAGGCGCGGCATGGCGGTTGAGAACACGGGTGCGCCGATCACGGTGCCGGTCGGCAAAGGTACGCTCGGCCGCATCATGAACGTGCTCGGCGAGCCGATCGACGAGGGCGGTCCGGTGGTGACCAAAGACAAGCTGCCGATTCATCGCCCCGCTCCGTCGTACACGGAACAGGCAGGCGGGCAGGATCTTCTCGAGACGGGCATCAAGGTTATTGATCTGCTTGTGCCGTTTGCGAAGGGCGGCAAGATCGGACTCTTCGGTGGTGCGGGCGTCGGCAAGACCGTCAACATGCTCGAGCTCATCAACAACATCGCGAAGGCGCATGCCGGCCTTTCCGTGTTCGCAGGCGTCGGCGAGCGCACTCGCGAAGGCAACGACTTCTATCACGAGATGCTGGAATCCGGCGTCATCGACGCCAAGGATCTGACGAACTCCAAGGTGGCGATGGTGTTCGGGCAGATGAACGAGCCGCCGGGCAATCGCCTGCGCGTAGCCCTCACGGGCCTCACCATGGCCGAATACTTCCGCGACGAAGTACGCGAAGACGGCGGCAAGGGGCGTGACGTGCTGATGTTCATCGACAACATCTATCGCTACACGCTCGCCGGCACTGAAGTCTCGGCGCTGCTCGGCCGTATGCCGTCGGCCGTGGGTTATCAGCCGACGCTCGCGGAAGAAATGGGCGTTCTGCAGGAGCGCATCACGTCAACCAAGACGGGTTCGATCACATCCGTCCAGGCGGTGTACGTGCCGGCTGACGATTTGACCGATCCGAGCCCGGCAACAACTTTTGCTCACCTCGACGCCACGGTCGTGCTCTCGCGCCAGGTTGCGGCGCTCGGCATTTACCCGGCGGTCGATCCGCTCGATTCCACGAGCCGTCAGCTCGATCCGCTCGTCATCGGTGAGGAGCACTACAACACGGCGCGCGGCGTGCAGGCGGTACTGCAGAGATATAAGGAGTTGCAGGACATCATCGCGATCCTCGGCATGGATGAGCTGTCCGAAGAAGACAAGCTCAGCGTGTTCCGCGCGCGCAAGATTCAGCGCTTCCTGTCGCAGCCCTTCAGCGTCGCGAAAGTGTTCACGGGTCAGGACGGCAAGTACGTCAAGCTGCAGGACACCATCCGCGGCTTCAAGGCTATTATTGCCGGCGAATACGATCACCTGCCGGAGCAGGCGTTCTACATGGTCGGCACGATCGAAGAAGCGGTCGAGAAAGCAAAGACACTGCAGTAGTCCACTCTCTCGCCCGCGTCAGTGGGAGAGGATTGGAGTGAGTGAGGGCTCATGGCGAACACAATTCACGTCGATATCGTCAGCGCAGAAGGAGAGATTTTCTCCGGCACCGCAAGAATGGTGTTCGCACCCGCGATCGAGGGAGAGATCGGAATCGCCCCGCGCCACGCGCCGCTCCTTACGAATCTGCGTGCCGGCGAAGTACGCGTGCAGACGGAAGCCGGCGAAGAGCAGCTCTTCTACGTCGGCGGCGGTGCCATTGAGATCCAACCGCATCTCGTTACGATTCTCGCGGACACCGCGCTGCGCGCGCGTGATATTGACGAAGCCGCCGCGCTCGCCGCCAAACAGCGCGCCGAGGAATCGCTCAAGGACAAAGCGAGCGCGATCGACGTCGCGGAAGCGCAGGCGGAACTGGCGCGTGCGGCCGCTCAGCTGCGCCTGCTCCAGAAACTGAGAAAGCTGAAGCAATAGATTACGAATCGGTCTTGCAGACAGGGGATTCGATTGCTTTTCATTTCCCTGGTGTCGTTGGCGGCGGCGGTTGCAACTCCAGCCACGGAGTCCTCTCTATGGCAGCAGCGGCTTGAGTCCGAGCTGACGCCGAAGTCGATAGACATTGGCCCCAATGCACCGCTCGAGCATCGGTTTCGCGAAAAGTGCGTGGACGGCAAAGAGCCGCCGATGGATATTGCGACCGCTCCCGGCGCCACCGCTGCGCGACAGGATCCCTCGCAGCCCTTTTCGCGTCCGGAATATCCGCCGGGCGCCCGTGTGCGCGGCGAAGAAGGAATGGCCGTGATGTTCGTGCTGGTTACCGAGAAAGGGCGGGTAGCCCATGCTCGCATCGAGCGCACCACCGGTTCCAAGGATCTCGACGAAGCGGCACTCGTGGCAACGCGCGATTGGCATGTCATTCCTGCCACCAGCGATGGAAAACCACTCTGCCGGTGGAGCCGTTTTGCCGTGACATTCCGCCTCGAGGATGGACCGCCGGACCTGACCAATGTGAAGCTGCTCCCTAGCGCCGAGCACGCCTTCGAGTTGATGTCGGGCACTCGAGTGCTGCAATGGGTCATCGATTTGAGCGGCAAGCCCGGCGCCCGCGGCGGCGCTCCTGATCTCGCGGATGAGGTGATCCGCGCGAGCGCAAAGGATTTTGCGCGGGTGAAGCACGATGGCGAGGCGATCCTGTCGCTGGCATTCACCGAGGATGAACTGCAGGAAATCGTGAAGATACTCGAGTCGCCGGTCGGGTTGCGGTTCTTCCAACTGCAGCCGATTCTCCGCAATCAGTTCTATTTCAGCTTCAACCCGATCGTTACACGGACGGGTTGCAGCGTCATGCTTCTCAAGCGCAGCCTTGATTCCGGTGTTGCAGATAAAGGCATTGGCGGGTCAGGCCTGCCGCCCGTATTTCGCGATGCCATTCCGCGTCTCGTACAGGAGTCCACGGAATTTTGCGATTGCGCGACGCGCCAATCCGCGTGGTCCGAGAAATTCCGCAGCGGTGCGGATCCATTGCTGTCGGTCAGTCACGAGTGCGGAAATCTTCCAGAGCTCAAGTGGTGATGTAATGCTGGAGGGAACCTGGATCGCGACATCGGCAGAGCTTGGCGGCGTGGCGCTGCCACCGGCCGTGCTTGCGACGCTGCGTCTCGTTCTGAACGGCGGGCAGTATGCCCTCGCCAACGATCACGGCACGTATCGTGTTGACGAGCGAGCGTCGCCGGCCGCAATCGATGTGGCCGGCGCTGACGGGCCGAATAGCGGCCGGCAGATTCCCGCGATCTTCGAAATCGCGAATAACACGCTGAGGATTTGTTACGACCTGTCCCTGAGCGCCCGGCCAACGGCATTTCAGTCCCCTGCCGGGTCAAAATTGTTTCTGGTCACCTTTCGACGCGAGTAATCTCCCGGTCGACCACACTGCCAACAAAAGGAATCCAAATGATCAGTGTATGTGTGCTTTATCCACGCACCGAGCGCAGCCGCTTCGACCTGGACTACTACGTCAACAAGCACATGCCCATGACGATCAAGTGTCTTGGCAGCGCGCTGAAGGGCGTGACAGTGGAAGCGGGCGTCAGCGGTACCGAACCGGGCAGTTCGCCTGCCAATGCCGTTGTGTGTCGCCTCCTGTTCGAGTCGGTCGACAGTTTTCTGGCGGCGTTCGGACCGAACGCGGAAAAAATACAAGGAGACATGCCCAACTACACCGACGTCGCGCCGGTTATTCAGATCAACGAGGTGAAGATCTCGAAGTGATGGCGCGCGTGGCTCGGACCTTGATGGATCGCACGCTTCGCGTGCAAGCGCCGAGACCCGGAGTGCAACATGTTCGTTGGCCATACAGCAGTCGCCCTGGCGGCAAAGAGCAGAATGCCAACGGTCGCGCTCGGCTGGTGGGTCGCGGCAGCTTTTGCGCTCGATCTCATCTGGCCATTCTTTCTGCTCGCCGGGATCGAACGGGTGAGCATCGTACCTGGCGCGACGGCATTCAATCCGCTGATCTTCGATTCTTATCCCTGGTCGCACAGTCTCGCGATGGCCTGCGTGTGGGGAATCGCGCTCGGAGGAATTGCACATTGGCGTGGCATAACACCGCGAGCGGCCGCCTTGCTCGCGGCCGTCGTGGTGAGCCATTGGGTCCTCGATTTCGC
The DNA here is from genome assembly GCA_041486385.1 of Steroidobacteraceae bacterium. GTDB lineage: Bacteria > Pseudomonadota > Gammaproteobacteria > Steroidobacterales > Steroidobacteraceae > JBGPLJ01. The sequence goes on along the minus strand of JBGPLJ010000066.1, from coordinate 7,046 downwards.
CTCCCATACACCGGACATGCCGCTGTGGCCCGGTGTGGCGCCGCGCCTGGGACTTGGGCTATGGCAGTCGGTGCCAGCTACACTATTAATAGAGGGACTTATGTTCACTGGCGGTGTCGTGCTCTATCTGCGTGCAACTCGCGCAGTCGATCGCGTTGGCCTCGTTGCATTCTGGAGTTTCATTCTCATATCGACGCTCATGTGGGCGTCGGGCCCGTGGTCAGCACCGCCGCCGAGTTCTCGAGCTCTGGCCTGGTTTGCGCTGGGCACCTGGCTGCTGGTTGTGTGGGCCGAGTGGGCCGATCGACATCGACGCACTCGATAGTGGTTTCATTGACGCGCGTTCAAATCGGAGATCGTCATGGCTAACTCCACGCCCACGGCAAGCATCAGCGAGCGGCAGGCTCACTACATCAACGGCTGGATCGCAATATTGATTGCGCTTGCGCTGATGTTCCTGCTTGCGCGCAACTTCATCGGACACATCGGAGAAGGCGAGATGTCGCTCGGCGCCATGGCGAGTCTCGCCGGCACCGTGCTTGTTTTTGTGCTGCTGACGCGCGGTCTCGTAATCCTCGAACCGAAACAGGCCGCCGTTCTGACATTCTTCGGCAAATACGCCGGCACGGTCCGCACCGACGGCCTGTGGTTCTACAATCCACTCTGCACGCGCCGCAGGCTCTCACTGCGCGTCGTGAACACGACCACACCCACACTGAAGGTCAACGACCTCTCCGGCAATCCGGTGGAAGTCGCGGCTATTGTTGTGTGGGCGATAGAAGATACGGCACGGGCGGCGTTTGCCGTCGAGTACTACGAACGTTTCCTCGCGCAGCAGGCGGAATCGGCGCTGCGTCAGGTTGTTGGCGGTCATCCTTACGATTCCGACAGCCCGGGGCAGGGTCTGCGCGCAAACATGGAAGGCGTAAGCGCGGAGTTGAAGCGAACGATTGGCATCCACGCCGCGGCGGCGGGTATTGCGATCATCGATGCACGGCTGGCGCATCTGGCGTATGCCGCGGAAATCGCCGGCGTCATGTTGCGCAGGCAACAGGCGGAGGCGGTGCTGGCGGCGCGCAAGAAGATAGTTGAAGGTGCCGTCGGACTCGTCACTCACGCTGTCGCGGCATTGAGCGCGGAGCATTTCGCGGTTCTGAACGATGCGCAGCGCGCGCAACTCGTCATCAATTTGATGACGATTCTGGTATCCGACAACGATGCGCAGCCGGTGGTGAACATGGCGAACACGGCGCAATAGCACAGGGATCACTAATGAGCTTGAAACTCAGCATCGTCATTCTCGCAGCGGGGCAGGGCAAGCGGATGAAGTCCGATCTGCCCAAGGTCCTGCAACCGATCGCGGGCCGTCCGATGCTAGAACATGTCATCGAGTGTGCCCGCTCCCTTGATGCCGCGGACATCCAGGTCGTCTATGGCTATGGTGGTGAGCGGGCGCCTCAGGCATTGCCGAGGGCGCCCGTCAGCTGGGTCTTGCAGAAGGAGCAGCTTGGCACCGGCCATGCGGTCATGCAGGCGATGCCAAAGATTCCGGACGATCACCAGGTACTGGTGCTCTATGGTGACGTACCTCTGGTTCGGCGCGAAGCGCTATTGCAACTCATCGAGGCCGCGGGGGCTCAGTCGCTTGCCGTTCTCAGCGTGCTGCTCGAGGATCCCAGCGGCTATGGCCGCATCGTGCGCGATGCAGGCAAGCAGGTGGTGCGTATCGTCGAACAGAAAGACGCGAACCACAAAGAGCTCGCGATCCGCGAAGTGAATACCGGATTGCTATGCGCACCGGCCGTGCGGCTGCGCCATTGGTTGAATGGACTCAGCAACGACAACGCCCAGCGCGAGTTCTATCTCACGGACATCGTCGCCGCTGCGGTGCGTGAAGGCCTGGCTGTGAACGCGGTCGTTGCGCCCACCGTGCCGGAGGCGCTCGGCATCAACGACAAGCTGCAGCTGGCTGAAGCGGAAAGCGAGTATCGGCGGCGGCGCGCGCGTGAGCTCATGCTCGCTGGCGCGACTCTCGCCGATCCTGCGCGGATCGACGTGCGAGGAGAAATCGAAATTGGGAGCGATGTCTTCATCGACGTGAACGTCGTGCTCGTCGGCAAAGTAAAACTTGGCTCGCGCGTGAAGATCGGTCCGAATTGCTTTGTGCGCGACACCGAGATCGGTGAGGACACCGAAATCTTTCCGAATTGCGTGATCGACAAGGCGAGTATCGGTCCGCAATGCAACATCGGACCGTTCGCACGCTTCCGGCCGTCTTCGACGCTCGGCACCGCCGTGCACATCGGCAACTTCGTGGAAGTGAAGAACAGCCAGGTCGGCGACGGCACGAAGGCCAACCATCTAACCTACCTCGGTGATGCCGTCATCGGCAAGAACGTCAATGTGGGTGCGGGCACCATCACGGTCAATTACGACGGTGCCAACAAGCATCGCACCACCATTGAAGACGACGTGCACATTGGCTCCGGCAACATGCTGGTTGCGCCAGTGACGATTGAAAAGGGCGCGAACACCGGCGCTGGCTCGACAATTACCAAGAATGCTCCGGCCGGGAAGCTGACCTTGGCACGCGGCCGCCAGGTGACCATCGAGGGCTGGCAGCGGCCGAAGAAGCAAAAGAAGCCGTGAGCCGCGTCTTGAAACGCCCCCACGCATGAGACGACAGTCACGAATTGTCGAGTAGAATTAAGTTATTCCAACGTCGGTCGGGCACACTAGCGCCCCTGTCCGGAAGCCACCGGCCGACTGCTGCCAGAAGGGCCAAAACAACATGTGCGGAATCGTCGGAGCCGTCGCTGAACGCGACGTCGTCCCTATCCTGATCGACGGGCTGCGTCGCCTCGAGTATCGGGGCTATGACTCCGCGGGCATCGCTGTATTGAATGGCACGCGCCACGTTGCGCGCCTGCGCGCTGTGGGGAAGGTCAAGAAGCTCGAAGAAGCCCTCAAGGCGACGCCGACGCACGGGCTGCTCGGAATCGCTCACACACGCTGGGCGACGCACGGCGTACCGAGCGAACGCAATGCGCATCCGCATATCTCCAAGGACGGCGTCGCACTCGTTCACAACGGCATCATCGAGAACCACGAAGAGCTGCGCGCGGATCTCGAGAAGCTTGGCTACACGTTCACATCGGAGACCGATACCGAAGTGATCGCGCACCGCATTCACCATCACCTGCAGAGCGCCAAGGACCTGTTCGAAGCGGTGCGCCGTACCGTCGCGGAGTTGCGCGGCGCTTATGCGCTGGCCGTGATGAGCGAGCATGAGCCGGATCGCCTCGTGCTTGCGCGTTGTGGCTGCCCGGTCGTCATCGGCCTCGGCAAGAATGAAAACTTCGTAGCATCGGACGTCTCGGCTTTGTTGCCGGTCACCCGCCGATTCATGTTTCTCGAGGAAGGCGACGTCGCCGAAATCCGCCGCACGGGCGTTACCGTGTACGACTCCACGGGCCACAAGGCCGAGCGGCCGGTGCGCGAAAGCGAGCTGTCAGCCGATGCGGTCGAGCGCGGACAGTTCAAGCACTACATGCAGAAGGAAATCTTCGAGCAGCCGCGCGCGGTGGCCAACACGCTCGAGGAGCGCATCGCTGGCGGGAAATTGCTCGCACAAGCCTTCGGGCCAGCGGCCGAGGACGTTCTCAAGCGCACGCGCGCCGTACACATCGTCGCGTGCGGTACCAGCTATCACGCCGCCTGCGTGGCGCGTTACTTCATCGAACAGATTTGCCGCATTCCCTGCTGGGTCGATATCGCGAGCGAGTATCGCTACCGCAATCCGGTACTGACGCCCGACACGCTGTTCGTCACGATATCCCAGTCGGGGGAAACGGCCGATACGCTGGCGGCGCTGCGAATGGCAAAGGAGCTCGGCTATCTCTCGTCACTTGCGATCTGCAACGTGCCGGAGAGCTCGCTCGTGCGCGAGTCGGCGCTCGTCATGCTGACACGCGCGGGTCCCGAGATCGGCGTCGCGTCGACCAAAGCGTTCACGACGCAGCTCGCGGCACTCGGCATGCTCGTCATCGCACTGACCAAGATGCTGGCCCCGGATCCGGACCGTGAACGGCAGCTGGTGATGCGCCTCCTTGAGATTCCGCACTTGATCGAGGAGACATTGAAGCTCGAGCCGCAGATCATCGCGCTCGCCAAGATCTTTGCTGAGAAGCATCACGCACTCTTCCTCGGGCGCGGCGCGCTCTATCCCATCGCACTCGAGGGCGCGCTCAAGTTGAAGGAGATCTCCTATATCCACGCCGAAGCCTATGCGGCCGGCGAACTGAAGCACGGCCCGCTCGCACTGGTGGACGAGGACATGCCGGTGATCACCGTAGCGCCGAACAACGATCTCGTCGAGAAGCTCAAGTCCAACATGCAGGAAGTGCGCGCCCGCGGTGGCCGGCTGTATGTATTTGCCGATCCGGCTTCCGGCATCGAGAGTTCGAGTGACGTGCAGGTCATCAAGATGCCGCGTCACGTGAGTTACTTCCAGGCACCGGCGATCTATACGATTCCGTTGCAACTCCTCGCCTATCACGTCGCTGTGTTGCGCGGCACAGACGTCGACCAACCCCGAAATCTCGCCAAATCCGTCACGGTCGAATAGCCGTCACGCCGCGCATGGCTGCCACGGAGGCGCAAATCAAATTGCTGCGAACCGCTCAATGCGCGGCAGGATTGAAAGTCGGACTCGTCAAATGCGTTCGAACCTGAAGACCGGTCTCATCATCGTCGTCGGCATCGCTCTGCTGATGGGCGCTGTGCTCGCCGCAGCTCGCTATTACCTGATGGAAAGCTACGCGGAACTCGAAGGCGCGACGACCGGCCGCACCGCGCACCAGCTCGGACGCGCCTGGAGCGAGGAGGTCAAACAGCTTACTACGGCGACCAGCGACTACGGGGTCTGGGACGACATGTACGACTTTGTCGCGCGCCCGAATATTCCCTTCGTGCAAAGCAACTTTGCCTACACGTCGATGACGAATTTCAAGGTCAATACCGTGCTCGTACTGAACGCCGCCGGTACTCCGGTCTTCTGGCGGCGCTTCGATGACCGCGAAGGACGAGGCTTCTCCGACGCAAACAAGTTTCTAGCGTTGCTGCCCGCCGGCAGTCTCGCTCTCGACAAAGCGAAGGCGGATGCGCCGCTCTTCTCGGGGCTCATCGCGGCGCCGGACAGACTGTTATTGGTCGTTGGCTACGCGATCTACCCGAGCCTTGCCAATGCGCCGCCGCGCGGAATCATCATGTTCGCCCGCAGCGTCGATGAGGCGATGCTCAAGCGTCTCAGTGCCAGTGTGGGACGCGTGGTTGTCTCGCGGGCACCAACGGACGCCGGATTGCCGCAGGCTGTGCACGAGCTCGGGATCGGCGCCAATCGCGGCGCTGTCTCGATCAGCGTGCCGGCGAGTGATGAGGACATCACGACCTATCTTGCGCTGTCGGATCTCAGCGGCATGCCGGCGCTCGTGATCGACGTTTCGGAACCGCGTGAGATTTATGCCAAGGGTCTGGAGACGATTCGGTACCTCGTGACCGCGGCCCTCATCGTGTCCGGCATTTTCGGAGTCATCGCGTTTCTCATGTCAGCGCGGCTTGCCCGGAACTGGACGGAGCGACAGGAGACTGAGGCGCGCTATCGCGCGGTGGTCACTCAGGCGTCAGAGGGCATTCTCCTCGTCGACGTGCGAACGCGGCGCATTCTCGAGGCGAACAAGGCATTTCTTGAATCCGCGGACTTCGGCGAGAAGCTGCCGCAGGAGCTCTATCTCTATGACGTGTTTCCGCCTGGTTCGGTGAACGCACGATTGATCGGGCGCGACCTGAAACCGAGCATCGGCACGATGGAATTGCAGCTGCGCGCCCACAATGGCCAGCTGCTTGACGTGGAAGTAACGACCAGCATCATCATTCATCAGCGGCGTGAAGTCCTGTGTCTCGTCACGCGCGACGTGACCGCGCGCAAAGCCGCCGAAGTGCGCCTGCGCGCCAGTGAGAAGCGCCTCGATCACCTCGCGCATCATGATGGCCTCACAGGTCTGCCCAATCGTCTTTACCTGCAATCTTTTCTGAAGCGTGCCATGGCCGAGACGGAAGCGACGGCCACGAGTCTCGCGCTCTTCTTTCTCGACATCGATCGCTTCAAGTACATCAATGACTCGCACGGTCATGAAACGGGCGATGCGCTCCTGAGAGAACTCGCCAAGCGTATTACCGCCGTTGTCGGCGATGGCAGGCTCGTCGTGCGCATGGGTGGCGATGAGTTCGTGGTCGTCATGCCGAACATCACGGACGAGAGGGCGGCAACGCAGCTGGCCAAGCGAATCCTCGATACACTCCGTGCACCTTTCTGGTACGGGACTCTCCAGTTTCTGGTGACAGGCAGCGTCGGTGTCAGCATCTTTCCGCGTGACGCACCGGACCTGTCGACTCTGATACGCAGCGCGGATACCGCGATGTATCACGCGAAGGAAAAAGGCCGCAATAACTATCAGTTCTTTCGCGCTGACCTCAATGCCGCGCTCAACGAGCGCGTTGCGCTCGAAGCACGCCTGCGCGGAGCTGTGAGTGAAGGGCGGTTGCAGCTTCTCTATCAACCGCAGATCGACCTGCGGATCGGCGAAATCATTGGTGTCGAGGCGTTGCTGCGCTGGCGCGACGAGCAGGGCCAGTTGCTGTCTCCCTCGAGCTTCATCGAAGTGGCCGAGGACAGCGGCCTCATCGTCGAGATTGGCGAATGGGTGCTGCGCGAAGCGATCCGCGTCCGCAAACACTGGCAGGAGACGCTGGCTCGCGACTTTCCGCTCTCGGTCAATATTTCGCCGAGTCAGCTGCGTCGTCCCGAATTTCTCTCGCGTCTGAAGGCGATGCTGCGGGAGTACGCGCTTTCCGCTCACCTCCTCGAAGTGGAGCTCACCGAGAGCGCATTCATGCAGCACGCGGCTGAAGAAGCGGCATCGCTCCATGAACTGCGTGAGCTCGGCATCGGCATTGCGGTGGACGATTTCGGCATGGGCTACTCGAGC
>JBGPLJ010000065.1:0-13345 GCA_041486385.1 Steroidobacteraceae bacterium | reverse complement strand
TCCGGACTTTCGATCTTGATCACGTCCGCGCCGAGATCCGCGAGCATCATTCCCGCGCAGGGGCCCGTAATGAAGGTCCCTTGCTCGACGATGCGAATGCCGCGCAGGACTTGAACGCCTGTCATGGCCTGCCGTCCGGAACGAAGCCCGCGGGCGCTTTGCCGTCGTATTGAATCGCCGCTGCGCCCGAATGCGCGAGCACGAATCCGATGGGCCGCTCCTGCTCCTCGAGCAGATGCGCGACGAGACTCGCGACGCGCGCCAGAATCGGGATGCCTTTGACGGCAAGCAACGGGTAACCCGCATCGAGCAGCACGGCCGCAATGGCGCCGGAAACATTCATCACGAGCGGTTTGCCGGTGATCTCGGGTACCAGCCGTTCAACGGTATTGGCCACCTCGACGTAACGTCCGGCCAGACTGCTTTCCGACGCGACGCCCAGGAGCCGCGTCACCCTCGGATCATGTGCCTTGTGCAGAGGGTGGCCGTACCCGGAAACGGCACGGCGCGCATCGCGCAGTTCGGTGAGCGCCGCACGTGCCGCGGCTTCCATTCCATTCGCAGCGGACCGCGAGAGAATATTCGCGAACAAGTGCGCCGCCGATTGGGCCGCGCCAAGAATGACCGATCCGCAGCCCAGAATGCCCGCGGCGACGGCGCCCTGCAGGGCCTCGGGTGCCGCCGCAAGTGTCATGCGACTTGCGACAACGCTCGGCACCAGGCCATGTTCCGCAATTGCGACGAGCGCCGCGTCCAGCACCCGCCGCTGCGCAGCGCTTGGGAGACCGCCGACGATGAGGAGCCAGATCTGATCCGTGAAGGTTACGGAGCCGATGAGGTCCCGGCACAGGTCGAAGCCGCGGACGACAATGGTTGCGGCGTTCGACGTCGATATCGCGGAATTCGATGCTCTCTGGGACCCGATCTCCACGCCGCCGCTCCCGTTGCGTGTGCAACCACTTTTTCGCATAGCGAATTAGACTTCGTATTACGAATATGCTGAGGCCTCGGTCCTTGCGCCGTCAAGTACGTGGGGCCGAGCCCCTTCCAGTTTTTCGCATATCGAAATAGACTGCGGCCATGTCACCCCGGCAGACAGCTGCGCCCCGGCGCGAAGCAATGGGCGGACTCGCCAAGGGACTGCAGGTCATTCGCGCTTTCACGCGCGATCATTCGGCGCTCACCTTGAGTGAAGTCGCGGGCATCGCACGCATGCCGGCAGCGACGGCGCGCCGCTGTCTGCTGACACTCGAGGAGCTCGGCTACGTGATGCGCAGGGGCCGCTCGTTTCTGCTGCGCCCGAAGGTGCTGGAACTCGGTGCCGCGTACCTCGAGTCCATGGACATCGAGCATCTCACCAAGACTCATCTCGAGGAGCTCGCCCGCATCACGGGCGATTCCGCCGCGCTCTCGGTGCTCGACGGCAACGATATCGTTTACGTCGCGCGCACCTCCGTGCGCACGCTGGTGCGTCTGGAAGCCCATGTCGGCAGCCGGTTTCCTGCGCACGTCACTTCGATGGGTCGCGTGTTGCTGGCCGGCCTCAACGCGGAACGCCTGGAACAGTATTTCAAAACGCAGAAGTTCGTGGCGCTCACCGATCGAACTGTCACGGACCCGAAGAAGATCCGGCAGCTGATCGAGGATTGCCGGCGCACGGGCTATTCCGCAGTTGAAGACGAACTCGCCTACGGAGTCGTCGCCATCGCGGTCCCCGTGTTCGATCAGTCGGGTCGTGCCGTCGCCGCGCTCAACAGCTCGAGCCACTCCAAGCGCATCAGCAAGGCCAAGCTCGTGCGCGAGCGCTTCGCGATGTTGAAGGAGGCAAGCCGGCAGCTTTCCGCCGAGCTCGCCCGCGTCCCCGGCCTCTCCTTGAGCGCGCAGGTCTAGTCCGCCGCGACGGCGCTTGACGCTCTCCCTGCTCCCTCGTAGCCTGTTACCGAAATCTTTTTCGGTATACGAAACTCCTTCGTACGCCCGGCTGCGGTAAATAAAGTGCAGGCACCGGACCACTACTTCGACTTTGAAGGCAATCGCCTGCGCTATCGCGACAGCGGGAACGCGGGCGACGACGGTCGCGCCATCGTATTCATTCACGGGTGGACGCTCGATCTCGATATCTGGGAGCCACAGGTCGCGGAATTCAGCCGGGCGTTTCGCGTCATTCGATTCGACCGGCGCGGCTTCGGGCTGTCCACGGGCCGTCCATGCGTCGCCGACGATATGCGCGACCTGCGCGGCCTCCTCGATCACCTCGAGCTCGCGCAGGTTTCTGTCGTCGGCATGTCCCAGGGGGCTCGCGTCGGATTGAGCTTCGCATTCGCATCTGCACACCGGGTATCGAGCCTGGTGCTTGACGGCCCGCCAAGCTATGCCGCCGACACTGAAACCGGAGCCGACGAAGACCTGCCACTTGCGCATTATCGTGAGCTCGTCCGCAAGTCGGGAATCGCAGCGTTTCGCCGCGAATGGCAGGACCACCCATTCGTCCGCCTCAGAACAGGCGACGTCAACGCGCGTTCGCTTCTTGACCGGGTCCTCGCCCGCTATCCGGGCCGGGACCTCCTCGAGCCGCCGCCGGCGTCGAATCAGCGCATCGACACACGATCACTGGCTGCGCTTCACAAGCCCGTGCTTGTCGTGAACGGGGAGTTCGACACCGCGAGCCGCAGGCAAGCTGGCGAGCTGCTCACGCGCATTCTGCCGTCGGCCGAGCATGCGCTCGTGCCGCAAGCCGGCCACCTTGCGAATCTTGACAACACGCCCGCGTACAACAAGATCGTCCGCGGGTTTCTTCAGCGCCAAGCGCGAGTCGCCGCCTGACTCGCGGGAGTTACCATGGCCAACATTCTTGTTCTCTATTACAGCAGCTACGGACACATCGAGCAGATGGCACGCGCCCAGGCCGAGGGCGCGGCGCGAGTCGCAGGTAGCCGGGTTGTCGTGAAGCGCGTTGCGGAGCTCGTGCCCCCGGAGCTTGCCAAGGCCTCGGGTTTTCGCCTCGATCAGCCCGCGCCGATCGCGGAACCCGACGAGCTCGAGCAGTACGACGGCATCATCTTTGGCACGCCGACGCGCTTCGGCAACATGGCATCGCAGATGAGAAATTTCCTCGACCGCACGGGTGCCCTCTGGATGCGGCACGCGCTCGTCGGAAGAGTCGGCAGCGTCTTTTGCTGTACGGCGAGCCAGCACGGGGGCCAGGAAACCACCATCACGTCGTTTCACACGACGCTGCTGCATTTCGGAATGATCATCGTGGGGTTGCCTTACACGTTCAAAGACCTGGCAACGATGCGTGAAGTGACCGGCGGCACGCCGTACGGAGCCAGCTCCATTACGGGCGCGGGCTCGGAGATGCGGATGCCGAGCGCCCTGGAGCTCGAGATGTGCCGCTATCAGGGCGAGCACGTTGCGAAGATCACGACCCGGCTCGTCACCGGATCGAAGGCCGCCTAGACATTGGCGGCGATAACCGCAACCGCCCGGTCGATCTCTGCCATCGTGTTGTAGTGCACGGCGCCGATTCGCACGACGCCGCCCGTGTCTTCGAGTCCCAACCGCCGCACCACATCGACCGCATAGGAGTGCCCGCTCCATACATAGATGTCTTGCGCCGCCAGTGCGCGATCGAGGATCTCCGGATCCATACCGGCTTTGGAAATCGATACGGTCGGGACGCGATGTGCGAGCAGAGCGCGATCGGTGACTCCGTGAATACGCACGCCCGGAATGGACTCGAGACCCGAAATCAAGCGCGCGCTCAGCTCACGCTCGCAATCCCCTATGGCCGTCATCGCGGCATGCAGACTCTGGCGCCGACCCGTCATGGACGCGACGCGTGGCAGGTACTCCCTGGCCAGCGTCCGGCCGACCCAGTCGAGATATTCGATGGCGCCCAAAGTACCCGCCTGCCCTTCGAGCGACTGCGTGCCGGTTTCGAAGCGTCCCGGCAATTCGTTCGACGACGCGCGAAGCTTGTAGGGCCGTAGCTCCGCGAGCAGCGCTTCGCGCGCCCAGAGCACGCCCTGATGCGGCCCAAAGAATTTATACGGTGAACAGGCGAGCATGTCGCAGCCGAGAGCCTGCACATCGATCGGACCATGCGGTGCGTAGTGCACGGCATCGACAAATGACAGCGCGCCTGCGGCGCGTACCCGCCCGCAGAACTCCTTGATGTCATTCACGGTGCCCGTGAGATTGCTTGCGAATGACATGGCAGCAAAGCGGGTGCGGCTCGAGAGCAGGTCATCGAGCTGGCGCAGGTCGTAACGGCAGGTGTCGGGATCGAAATCGAGCGTACGCACGAGGAGGCCGCGCTCTTCGGCCATGATTTTCCAGGGTGTTACATTCGCATCGTGCTCCATGCCCGAAACCAGAATTTCATCGCCTTGGCGAAAGCGGTGCCCGAGCGACCGCGTCAGCATGAAGGTGAGCGTTGTCATGTTCGGCCCGAATACGATCTCGCGTGCCGAATAAGCATTCAGGAAATCGGCCAGCGCGAGGTGCGCGGCCGCAGAGATTTCCGTGGCTTCCTGCGAGGATCCGAAGTTGCCACCGAAGTTGGCGTTGCAGCCAATGAGCGCTCCGGTCATCCGGTCGATCACCTGCTGCGGCACCTGGGTGCCTGCCGGGTTGTCGAGATGGATCCTGGCGCGGCCGCCCGCCGCAGCGTTCAGGGCCGGAAATTTCCCGCGGACTGCTTGCACATCGATCGACATGACCGGTACCGCCCCCATTATTGTCATCCGACGCCAGCGCGAGGATAGATGATGAGTTGCTGGGTCACTAGCGCACGAAAGCCAAGCGAGTCAACCGCCTATGAGGTATTCTGTGCTCCGGCTCGTGATCTTTCAGCTTGTCTGTCCTTGGCCATCTGCGCCGTTCCGGCGCCTCTTGCGGCCAAAGCCTCTCACCTAAGAATTATCCGCGAACCCGCCGGCCGCGCGTTGCTGCCGCCTTCTTAAATTTGCCATCGTGGGTAACTTACTGTGACCAAGCTGTTTGTCGGAAATCTTCCCTTTACCGTGACCGAGGACGCCCTGCGCACCCTGTTCACGCCGCACGGCACCGTTGAAAAGATCGCGCTGATCAGCGATCGCGACACCGGCCGTCCCCGCGGATTTGCTTTCATCGAGATGTCGAATGCCGATGCGGCGCGCGCCATGCAGTCACTGAACGGTACGGACTTCGGCGGACGGCCGCTCAAAGTCAACGAAGCTCAGGAGCGCGCGCGTCCCAGCGGTGGCGGACAACGCAATTACTAAGTACCCAGCACTGAACAGCCCTCGAGTAGGACCGGGTCTGCACGCCCCGTCAGGCGCAGCGGACGCCCGGCCGGTGCAGAATGCTTAGGATGACTTTTCGCACGGTCCTCGGCGAAACGCTGGCGCACACACGTGCGTTCTGCTTTCGCTTCTGCGCCGATGGCACGCTGCGTGCGGAAGACAATTTCGTCGCGGCGACCCGGGTCGATGACTGCTGGCGGCTCGGGCATCGGCTCTTTCGGGAGCTCGAATGCGCAGGTCCGGTGTTTCTCCGGGCGCGCAAGACACCGGGAACGGCGGCGGTCGGCATGGGGCCGTTCAATCTGGTCAGGACAGCGGGCGGGCTCGTGTATGCGGACGACGTATGTCTCGACATACGCCTGCCGACCCTGCACCGGGACCCGATCGACGCCTGGCATGAAGTCGCACTGCTCACGACCATGGACGCGTAACAGCGTAAGTCGCAGGTACCTTCAGAAGGATTTCACGTGGCTCAGCCAAACTATCGTCATGCAAGGAAGCAGAAAGAATTGAACCGCAAGCTGAAGCAGGCGGAAAAGCAGCAGCGCCGGGTCGCCAACAAGGCCGCGGCCGCTCCCACAGTCGACGCCGGTACCGACAGCGCGGCCAACGCCGCGCCCAGCAAGCCCGGCACACCAGATTCCATCCCTTGAGGATCGCAAGCCATGAAACTCGCCGCACTTAAACCCCAGGCAGCGCGTCAACAGCGTCAGGACATCTGGCGCCGGGACCGGGCAGCAGCGCAGACCGTGCGCCGCGGATTTCCACGCGTCGAAAGAATCCGTATCGACCTGGCCTTCATCGACAGCGGCGCCTACACGCCGGCAGCGCAGTCCCACATCCTGCACCCGGCAGCGCAGGCGTTCTTCAGCTTTCCCTGCCCTTATGCGGATTGCGATGGCCGATTCGACCTGCATGCCGCCGCCACCTCCGTTCTGACGCAGTCGGTGAATTCCGGAGCGGGCGACATCGAGTGCAGCGGCCACCGCGCGCGCGACGGCAAGAGCGCGCAGCTCTGTGGCCTGCAATTGCGGTTCACGATCGCGGCGCAATACGGACGCGAGAACGATGCCTCCACGGACGCAGCGCCGTCGACCTGATGCACTGATCTTCTAGGCGCCGGCCACCAAAGGCGCAACCGCGCGTGCGATCGCCCGTGCGATGGCAAGTAATCGCAGATCATCGCCAGAGCGGCCCACGAGCGACAGCCCGACCGGCGCACTGCCGGGCGCATGGCAGGGCAAAGAAATCGCGCAACCGTCGAGGAAATTGACCAGCGACGGATTGCGCAGGATCAATCGATTGGCCGCGGTGTAGGCATCGTCCTTGGCCAACGCCGCAATCTCCATCGCCGTGCATGGCACGGTCGGATGCACCCACACGTCGACATCGCTCAATGCGCGTGCCATCGAGGCCTGAATGCGCTTGCGCGCCGCGAAGAGATCAAGATAATCCGCAGCGCTCATGCTTTGCCCGCGTTCGAGGCGCACGGCGACCCGCGGATCGTATTCAGCCCGACGCCGCGACAGCAGCGCGCGATGCCATGCGAAGGCTTCCGCCGCGGTAAAGCCGCCGCTCGCATTGATCGCGGGTATCTCGGCGAGATCGCCAAGCGCAAGATCGGAAACGCGCGCGCCAGCCTTCGACATTTGCTTCAGTGCGCGCTCGACGCTTGCAGCCACGTGCGGCTCGACATCGTCCCACACTACCGTACGCGCAACGGCGACGCGCAGTCCCCTGATGTCCGCCGCGACCGGCACGACCGGCGGCAAACCCGCCATCACCGCGTCGAGCAGCGCGCAGCATTCGACCGTGCGGGCGATCGGCCCGATCGAATCGAGGGTGCGCGACAACGGAATCGTGCCGTCACGTGGAATGCGCGCGGCGGTCGGCTTGAATCCCACGAGACCGCAAACCGCCGCGGGAATGCGCACCGAGCCGCCCGTATCGGTGCCGATCGCCGCGATTGACATTGCGTCGGTCACGGAAATAGCCGCGCCCGACGATGAGCCTCCGGGAATCCGTCCGCGCTCGCGCTCGAATGGATTGCGTGGGGTACCGTAGTGCGGATTCAAGCCGAGACCCGAAAAGGCGAACTCGGTCATGTTGGTCTTGCCGACGATGACCGCGCCAGCGAGACGCAAACGCGTGATCACCGGCGCATCCGCGGTAGCGGGTGCGCCGTCGGCCAGCACGCGCGAGCCGGCCGTCGTCACCGCTCCCGCGATATCGAACAGATCCTTGACGCTGATCGGCAGGCCGGCCAGTGGCTGCAACACAGAGCCCTTGGCGCGCGCCCCGTCCGCCTCTCGGGCCTCGCGCAGCGCACGTTCGTCGTAGCGCTGGGTAAAGACACGTGTGCCCTCGCCTGCTTTGTCTCGCGCTCGGGCAAGCGCTTGCGTGACGAGGTCGACCGAAGTCGTCGCGCCCGTCGTCAATAGATCGATCGCCCCGGTAATCGATAGATCGTTTGGCGGCGTCACTCCAGCGGGTCGATGCATTCGGTGTCCTTCACGTGTCGCCGCGATCGATGGCGCGCATTTGATTCGCAATCTCGCGCGCCGCATCGCCGGGTTCAGCCGCGAGGCCCGCAATCGCGCCGGCTCGGTCTTCCGCCTGGCGATTTTGACTGAGTTTCCATTTGCCCGTGAGTTCGTCAATTGGAATCTCGAAGCCAACGATCGACTTGAGCATGCGGTCGATGTATCCCGACGGTGCGTCCGACACGTGCCAGGGCTGCTCCCGATGCATTTCGTTGGCGTTGGTGAGATCAGTCACGAGCTCGAGGAGCCAGGCGGGTTCGTCGTGCCAGGCGATCAGACCGCGCGCATGCACGACCATATAGTTCCAGGTCGGCACGTCCTTGCCTTGCGCGTGCTTCGACGGATACCAGTTGGGTGAAATGTAGTGACTCGGGCCCTGGAATATCGCCAGCACCCCGGAGCCATTCGCCGCGTCACCGTGAACGGGATTCGCCCGGGCGACGTGGCCGCGGAGCAATCCATGAGCACCGGCTGTTTCGTCAATCAGCATCGGCATGTGATTGGCGTCGAGTCCGCGCGGCCCGGTGTGCACGAGTGCCGCGAGCGGCTGTGCACGAATCAACGCATGCAGTGCTTCGGATCGTGTTTCGGAAAAATACGACGGCAGGTACATCTCGCACTCACGGACAGGGGCCGAGGGCTCCGGTTGGCCGGAGCCCTCGGGTCACTCAAGACGCCATGACAGGCATTCTACAGGTGGTGCGGCTTGTGCTGTTCGTGGTCCTCAGGATGGTGCCGGTGATGCGTGTCCGATCGATGCAGCGTCGTGCCCGTGATGTGATCATCCGGTGCCGTCGCCGGGAACCGCGGCGGATTGTCGGCGCGCACGTGAGTTACGGCCTCGAAGCCAGACGCCAGCTTGATCAACTTCGGTTCGCTGAACGCCGTGCCGAAGAAGCTGACGCCGAGCGGCACCCCGAACACTGTGCCGGCCGGCACCTGCACGATGGGATAGCCGGGGCCGGCCGCAAGGCCGGAGCTGCCGAAGATGAAGTGATCGCCGTACAACAGGTCCGTCGCCCACGCGGGATTGTCCGTGGGTGCGAGGACAGCGTCGAGATTGAAATCGGCCAGGGCTTTGTCGATGCCATTGACGCCGGCGAGCCGGTCGATCTCGAGCGCCTGGTTGTAGGTCATGCCACCGAAATCGGCCTGCGGATCGTCGGGTCCCGGCGCGAGCGAATCGGCAAGTTCGAAGATTTCCTGATCGAAGAATGGCATTTCCGCGTCCGCGTTGTCGTTATTGAACACGATCGCATCGGTGAGAGTCTTGCCCGCCATCGGGACGCCGGTGCGTGTCGCGAAA
This sequence comes from Steroidobacteraceae bacterium, assembly GCA_041486385.1. GTDB lineage: Bacteria > Pseudomonadota > Gammaproteobacteria > Steroidobacterales > Steroidobacteraceae > JBGPLJ01. The sequence goes on along the minus strand of JBGPLJ010000065.1, from coordinate 4,208 downwards.
TAGCTTTTCACATCGTTGCGGAAATCGTAAACCAGAACCAGGAATTCACCGTCCGCCGAGGCGAACGTGAAGCCCGCGCCGTCCAGATCAATTACGGTCGCACCCGCCGCTTCAATCTGCGCAACAGCCGCGTCGAACGCGGCGATGACCTGGGGCGGTGAGCCGTCGACACCCTGCCGGGTGACACCGATGCGCGCGCCCTGCAAGCCATTCGGATCGAGAAATTGCGTGTAGTCGGTGGGAATGTTCGTCGGCCGCGATCGACCGGTCCAGCCGAGCGGAACACCGCCGGTTGCCGGGTCCCGTCCATCGAAGGTGCGGCTTTGAATCACGGAGAGCACCGCCGCCGCGTCCGCCACTGTGCGGCCGTGCGGACCAACGCTGTCCTGTATGTGAGAGATCGGTACGACACCTGCACGGCTGGTAAGACCGACGGTTGGCTTGATGCCGACAACCCCGTTGGCGTTCGCCGGGCAAACGATGCTGCCGTCAGTCTCCGTGCCAAGCGCGACAGCGGCGAAATTCGCCGACACAGCGGCTCCGGAACCCGAGCTCGATCCGCAAGGGTTGCGGTCGATGCCGTACGGATTGTGGGTTTGCCCGCCGACAGCAGACCAGCCGCTCACCGAGGAGAACGAACGGAAGTTCGCCCATTCGGACAAATTCGTCTTGCCCAATATGACCGCACCGCCGGCGCGCAGCTTCGCTGCCACCGTCGAGTCTTGAGCCGCCGGCGGCCCGACAAGCGCCAGTGAGCCGGCGGTGGTCTGCATGCGATCCCCCGTATCGATATTGTCCTTGAGCAGAATGGGAATGCCGTGCAACGGTCCCAGCACCCGCCCGTGGCGCCGCAGATCATCTGCGCGACGGGCCATGGCTAGTGCGTCCGGATTGAGTTCGATCACTGCGTTGACGCCCGGACCGCCCTGGTCCATGGCCAGAATGCGTGTGATGTACTCGCGGGTGAGTTGCTCGGATGTCGTGCGGCCGTGCGCCATCTCCCACTGCAATTGCGCGATGGTCGCTTCGTTGTGCCGCGACGGAACGGATGCCTGCGGATCCGCCATGGCTAGCGCCGGAACAAGCAGCAGAGCTGCAAAGAGTAGTCGTCTTATTTGCGTCGTCATTTGATCCCCCTGCGGACGAACAGGTCCGCGAGTGAAGCTTCTTCCCTTGACGTGTTCTTGCTTGCGGCCAAGCGTTTGAAATCGCTATTTTCGCGTAGCCGCAAGGCGCCATGCTACGCGCGGCGAATTCCAGGCGCCAATCGGATGGGGCCGCAGCGCGTCAGGCGTCAACGCGCGTCGGCTGCGAGCGCTACAGCGAAACTTCGGTGCCTGTGCCGCGAAGCTTGGCAGCCGCGTACAGCGCTTCGGCGACGAATAGGTCAAAAAGCGCGTTGCCTGCAGTCTTGTGGGCGGTGGTCCGATTCACGTTGACCGATCGTCGGCCGGCCACAAGCTCCGCAATCGGGTAGACGTCGGAACCCCTCAGAATCCCTTTCTGCACGCTGTTGACGACGTCGCCGACTTCGTGGCGCGCGCCCTCGGAGTCGATTGCAAGCTCGCCGGCGAGCCGGTACACGGAGTCCGGGAACTCCTGCATGTTCTTCCGGTAAGACCCCACGCTGATGAAATGCTTGCCTTCAAGGAGTGCGGCATCGTCGGGCAGGACCGGCTCGGCCGCGGTGGTGGCCGCGATGATGATATCCGTACGCTTGAGCAACTCGTCCGCGTCCCGGCATGGCACGACGGCGACAGTCGGCACGTGACGTTGCAACGTGGCCTGGAATCTCTCGAAATTTTGGGCGGTGCGGCGCAGCGCAAACACTTCCTTGATCGGACGCACGGCGCAGGCTGAAATTGCCTGCCACGTGCCTTGCACGCCGCAGCCGATGATGCCGACCGACGCTGAATCCTGCGGTGTCATGTACTTCACACCCAGCGCACCCACGGCACCGGTGCGGATCGCCGTGAGGGTCGCGGCATTCATGACCGCAAGCGGCACGCCGGTTTCGGCGCTGTTGATCACCATGAGGCCGTTGGTCACGGGAAGCGAGCGCTCGGCGTTGCCCGGCACCACCGCAACCAGCTTGACGCCGACACTGCGCAGCCCCACGGCAGGCATCGAGAGGAAAGTACTGCCCTGCCACTCGATATGGTGGCGTTGCGGAACGAAGCATTGCTTCTGATCCTGGGCGCGCAGCGCCGCTTCAACGGCCGCGATGACTTCAGGCACGCTGAGCAATGTGAGGATTTGATCGGCAGAGAGAACTATCATTGCTACACAGGTCGCAACACGGGTCGCGACAGCAGCGCGGAGATGCCGTCGCGCTCCGCCGGCGCAAGCTCGAAGGTGAATATCTCGAGGTCTTCCCGCATGTGTGCATCCGACGTGGTGCCCGTGAGCGGCACGATACCTTCCTGCGTCAGATAGCGGTACAGAATCTGGGCTGGCGTCCGTCGATGCCTCGCGGCGAGCGTCGTGATTGCGGCAGCCGCGAGCAGCTGGGGATTCGCGGATAACGTCCAGAAACTCTGGTACGCAATGCCTTCGGCGCGGCAGAACGCCCGGATCTCGCGATCGTAGCCCGTTGCGGCGTAGAAGCGATTCTGCACGACGGTGGGCTTGACGCGCGCCGCTCGCTGCAGGGTCCTCAGTTCATCGATGTCATAGCAATTGCTGATGCCGAGGAGGCGCGCGCCTCCCGCGTCGGCCAACCCCTCCATGGCGCGCCAGACTTCGAGCGTTGCCTGCCGAGTCGCCAGAGGCGAATGCAGAACCAGACAATCGAGATAGCTGGTTGCAAGATTCCTGAGCGAGACCGCAAATGACTGCACCACCTGTTCCGCGAGCGGCGCCCCGGAATCGTAGGGAATGCGCCTCGGATCCTGGCCGGACACAGACGTGAACTTGGTCTGCAGATAGAGCTGTGGGCGTGTCAGCGTCGCTGACAGACAACGCGCGATGCCCACGCCCACGGCCGCTTCGTCGTAGTGTTTGGGCTGGCACGCGGTGTCGATCGCCCGAAAGCCGAGCTCGATTGCCCGCGCGACGAGGTCCGCCGTACGCGTCTTCTTCCAGGCCGTGCCGTAGATGATCTCGGGCATGGAACGGTGCGGCTACGATTCCCGCGCGAGTGGAACCTAAGGTTCCGACGACTTCAGCAGTTGCGCAAGGTACTGCTTCCACACGGCGGCCTTCGTATGCGTACCGTGCCCGACAGTCTCGGGGCTGAGCGGCAGCATCACCGCCCGGCCATGCGCCACGCGTTTGATTTCCCGCTCGAGCACGCCGATTTCCGGCGGATTGATCAGGTCATCCGCGGAATTGATCGCGACGAGCGGCGCGCGAATCTTCTCGAGATCGGGGCCGGGGTTGTAATCGCGCGAGGCCTCCACTGCGTACAGCACGTCGTTCGCATCGGAGCCTGCGACAAATTGCGTCACGTAGGCGTCGAGCACGCCATCCGCTTGGCTTAGCGTCGGCGCTGCATTGAAGCGCAGGACCGGATTGCTGCTCATCAGAAACAGGATCTCGCCGGCGACGGCGAGGCCCGGCGGTTGCGAGGTGTAATCACCCCCCCGCCATTCGACATCGCCGCGAATGGAATCAATGATCGCGCGCCGCCAGACGCGATTGCGGCCCGAGATTTGCGACGGCACGCTCGCGAGCGGCAGCAAGGCATCCATGAATTGCGGGTAGCGCTCACCCCAGAGCCAGGTGTGCATGCCGCCCATCGAGGTGCCCATGACGAGCCGGGCGTGATTCACGCCAAGTCCTTCGGTGAGGAGCAGATAGTCGGCGCGCACCATGTCTTCGTACCCATAGTGCGGGAAGTGCGCGCGCAATCCCTCACTCGGCCGGCTCGAATGCCCGTGCCCAATCCCGTCGGGCAGCACGAGAAAGTATCTGCTCGCGTCGAGCAATTGGCCTGACCCAAACAATTCACCCGCAAACTCAGGGCGAATGAACTGAGCTCCGCTGCCCGTCGTGCCGTGCAGGATGAGCACGGCATTACGCACGACTCCCTTGGCGTCCCGCTGTGGCTTGCCGAGCGTGCGATAGTGGATGTGCAGCTCTGGCAGCACTTCACCGGAGGCGAACTTGAAGCTCCTGGCGACATAGTCGCCTTCGGTCGGTGCGGGATAATCGGCCGCACGCGCGTGCGTGCCGCCGAGACCGACAACGAACGCAACGACCGCGAC
>JBGPLJ010000064.1:0-13348 GCA_041486385.1 Steroidobacteraceae bacterium | reverse complement strand
AGGAGCTCGCCCGCCGCGAGGTTCTCGAAAACTCGTGCGTCTGGCTTCATCAACCCTTATTAATCAATAGCTTGATTAACTTATCTAAAGAAGAATCAACCCGACGTGCGGTTGGGTGCCTCGCTGCTGGCTACCACTCTCAGGTTTGCGCGGCCGCGTCCCGCGGCATAACTGTCGAGCAGCTGCTCGATCCGCTCGAAGACCGTCTGCAGCACGGGCGCATCCGGGAGATTCGTGATGCGGAAGTGATTACGGTACGGCACATTGAAGCTCACGCCAGGCGCGACCAGCACGTGCTTCTGCTCAAGGAGGTCGAGTGCGAAGGCCTGGTCGTCAAAATCGGGCAGGCTGTCAGCGCTCACGCCCAGGAACGCATACATGGCGCCGCGCGGCTCGACTACCCGCAGATAGCGGCTCGCTTTACACGCGTCAACGATCACCTTGCGGCTTTCAAAAAGGCGCCCGCCGGGCTTCGTCAGATCGCGAATACTCTGATAACCGCCGAGCGCAGTTTGCACCGCCCATTGCGCAGGCACGTTACTGCAAAGACGCAGCGCGGCCAGCAGCTCGAGACCACTTACATAGTCCGCGGCGCTCTCCGTGTCGCCCGAAAGTACGGCCCAGCCTACACGATAGCCACACGCACGATAGACCTTCGAGAGTCCGCTCAACGTCACGCACAGTGTCGCCCGCACGAGGCTTGCAAGCGGCGTGAATTCGGCATCTCCATATAGGATTTGATCGTAGATCTCGTCACTGAATACCACGAGCCGATGCTTCTCGGCGATGCGCGCGATCGCTTCGAGCACGGCACGCGGATAGACCGCTCCCGTGGGATTGTTCGGATTGATGACAACGATGGCACGCGTGCGCGGCGTGATCATCGCTTCAATCGCTTGCGGGTCCGGGACGAATCCTGCCTCGGGCAAACACGCATAGTGCAGCGCTTTACCGCGATTCAACGTCACGGCCGCAGTCCACAGCGGGTAGTCGGGGCTCGGTATCAGTACCTCCTCACCTGGATTGAGGAGCCCACGCAGCGTCAGATCGATGAGTTCGCTGACGCCATTGCCGATGAATACGTCTTCGGTCGTCACGCCCGCAATGCCGCGCTCCTGCTGCTGCATGACCACCGCTTCGCGCGCCGGGAAGATGCCCTTCTGGTGACAATAGGCTTCGGCGCTCCCCAGATTTTCGATCATCGCGAGGCGCATGGTCTCGGGCGTGCGAAAGCCAAACGCGCCCGGATTGCCGATGTTGAGCGAGATGATCTCGTAGCCCATGCGCTCGAGCTCATGCGCGCGGCGCGCTAGCCGCCCGCGTATCTCATAGCGCACGCCTGCGAGGCCATCGCTCACCCGGATCATACGTGGAGTAGTCATGCGTCGAAGAATAGCGAATAGAGCCTGAATTCGATAGAAGTCTTGACGCGCGGCTAGTGCTTCAGCGTACGACGCCGGCCGCCCGCAAGGCCGTGAGCTCGCTGTCTGACATATCGAGCACGGACTTGAGTACCGCCGCGGTGTCTTGCCCGAGCACCGGCGGCGCGCTGCGATATTCAAGCTGCGTACGCGAGAAGAGCACCGGATTACGAATCCCAGGGGCACTACCGGTCAACGCATGTGGCAGGTCGATGCGCATTTCACGGTATTTGACCTGCGCTTCTGCGAACACCTCGGCAATGTCGTTGATCGGTCCACAGGGCACGCCCGGGGCGGCTAATGCAGCCAGCCAGCCGCGAGTCGTGCGTCGGTGCAGGACCGGAGCAAGCGAGGCGATAAGCGTCTCGCGATTGCTGACCCGCAATTTGTTCGTGAGGTAACGCGCGTCGCGCGCAAGCTCCGGACAGCCCGCAGCGTCACAGAACTTCACGAACTGACGATCGTTGCCGACAGCGAGCATCAAATGGCCGTCGGCCGTCGCGAACGCCTGGTAGGGAACGATATTCGGATGCGCGGTGCCATGCCGTTCGGGCGCCTTACCGGTCGTAAGAAAATTGAGACCCTGATTCGCGAGCCAGGCCACCTGCGAGTCGAGCAGCGCAAGATCGATCCACTGCCCTTGCTGGGAGCGCTCACGCTCGTAGAGGGCGGCGAGAATGGCGGACAGTGAGTACATGCCCGCCATCAGGTCGCTCACTGCAATTCCCACCTTCTGCGGACCTCCGCCCGGTGCGCTGTCCGGCAAGCCAGTCACGCTCATCAGCCCGCCCATGCCCTGAATCATCGCATCGTATCCGGGCGCGGCGGCCTCAGGCCCCGATTGCCCGAAGGCCGAGATCGAACAGTAAATGAGTCGCGGGTTGAGTTCGGCGAGGTCGTGATAGGCGAGACCGAAGCGTGCGAGTCCGCCCACCTTGAAATTCTCGACGAGAATGTCCGTGTGCATTGCCAGGCGCCGCACGATCTGCTGACCTTCGGGACGGCTGAAGTCGATAGCGACCGACTGCTTGCCGCGATTCGCGCTCGCAAAATACGCGGACTCTTCGCTCTCGCTGCCGTCGGCAAACTTCAGGTACGGCGGGCCCCAGCCGCGCGTATCATCGCCGCCCTCCGGCCGTTCGATCTTGATGACCGTGGCACCGAAATCCGCAAGCGCCTGCGTGGCCCAGGGGCCCGCAAGAATACGGCTGAGATCGAGCACCGTGACACCGCGCAGTGGACCCATGCCGCTTCAGTCTCCAACCGGCAGGTCGCGCCAGCGATGGCATGCCACGCGCTGACCGGGCCCAGCCTCTTCAAGCCGCGGCACTTCCTGCCGGCAACGATCGATCGCAAACGGACAGCGCGTGTGAAAAACACAACCTCCCGGCGGATCGAGTGGCGCGGGCATTTCGCTCGCATCCAGGCGCACGCCGCCGCGCCGGCCGCCAACGCTTGGCGCGGGCACGGAATCGAGCAATGCACGAGTGTAGGGATGCCGCGGTGTCCTGAAGAGCGCGTCCCGCCTCGCGAGCTCCATCGTGTGCCCGAGGTACAGGACCAGCGCCCGATCGCTGATGCGCCGGATCACTGCCAAATTGTGGCTGATGAAGATCATGCTCATGCCGAGCTCTGTCTGCAATTCGCGCAGCAGATTCACGATCTGTGCCTGAATCGAAACGTCGAGCGCGCTCACCGGTTCATCGCACACGAGCAGCCGTGGCTGCAGAATAATCGCGCGGGCGATGGCGGCTCGTTGACACTGGCCGCCACTTAATTCGTGCGGATAGCGATTCATCATCGCCACGCCAAGTCCCACGCGTTCCAGTGTGCGCGCCACTTCACGCTCGCGGTCCGCGAGCGTACGCTCGGACCGAAATATCTCCAGTGGCTCGGCAATGGCCGCTCCCACGGTCATGCGCGGATCGAGCGACGCGAACGGATCCTGAAATACGATCTGCACGTTCCGGCGCAGCAGTCGCAAAGCACGCGGGTCATGTTGCAGCCAGTCCGATCCCTGCCAGTCGATGCGACCGCTCGCGACGCGAACGAGTCGCAGGATGGCCCGTGCGAGTGTCGATTTGCCGCTGCCCGATTCGCCGACCACACCGAGCGTCTCGCCGCCGTCGAGATCGAATGAAATGTCGGTCAACGCGCGCAGCTTGCGGCGATCGACGCCATAGCTCACGTTGAGCGCATGCACGGCGAGAAGCGGCGCACTCACACGCGTACCTCTGTCAGCGGGTGATGACAGGCGACGGATCTCCCGCCACCGCTCTCGAGCAGGCTCGGGCGTTCACGACGGCAGCGATCGCTCGCCCACGGGCAGCGTTCCGCGAAGCTGCAGCCCGGAACGTCGACGTAGCCGGACGGCGGTTGTCCTTCGATCGTACGCATAGGCCCCGCGACTTCATCGTCGAGTCGCGGTGCTGCGGCAAGCAGCCCTGCTGTGTAGGGATGACGCGGCGTTCGAAAGATGTCGCGCGTCGCAGCCGCTTCGACGATGCGTCCGGCATACATCACGGCGACCCGATCGCACACATCGGCGACGACGCCAAAATCGTGCGTGATCAACACCATCGCCAGCTGCGAGTCGCGGCGCAGATCCTGAAACAGCGCGAGTATCTGTGCCTGGATGGTCACGTCGAGCGCCGTCGTTGGTTCATCCGCGACTACCAGAGCCGGCCCGCAGATGAGCGCCATTGCGACCATCACGCGCTGACGCATGCCACCCGAGAGCTCATGCGGATACTGATCGATGCGTGTCTGCGCAGCACCGATATGAACGCGCTCGAGCATCGCGATTGAGCGCAGTCGTGCCTCAGCGTGCGCAACGCCGCGATGCGCCTCAAGCACTTCAGCAAGCTGCTTGCCGATGGTCATATGCGGAGTCAGCGAAGTCATCGGATCCTGAAAAATGGTGCCGATGCGGGCGCCGCGGACTCGATTGAGCGCATCCTCATTGGCTTGCGACAGCTCGACGCCTTCGACACGCACGCGTCCGGTCGTGGTTCCGTTGCGCGCGAGGAGGCCGAGGACGGCGAGCACCATCTGACTCTTGCCAGATCCTGACTCGCCAACGATGCCAACGAATTCACCGGGCGCGACACTGAAGTCGACGCCGCGCACGGCCTCGATCACGCCATCGGGTGTCGCAAAGCGCACGTGCAGATTCTCGATATGAAGCACGGGCGTCATGCGTGCTCCCGCGGATCGAGCGCATCACGCAAACCATCGCCAACGAAATTGAATGCGAGCAGCACCAGTGACAGGAATCCGCCCGGAATCAGCAGCATCCAGCGCGCGCCTTCCATATGTGCCGCGCCATCGGCGACGAGTCCGCCCAGACTCGCGAGCGGCTCGCGCACGCCGAGTCCCAGAAAGCTCAGCAGGCTTTCGAGCAGGATCATTTGCGGAATGGTGAGCGTTGCATAGACGACCACCGGACCCAGGACGTTGGGCACTACATGGCGTGTCAAAATTCGCGTTGTCGTGGCTCCGCCTGCCACGGCGGCCTCGATGAACTCGCGGCGTTTGAGACTCAGGGTCTGTCCACGGACGATGCGCGCCATCACCAGCCACCCGAACGCGCCGATCGTGAGGAACAGCACGATGAGGTTCTGATCGAAGACCACGGCGAGCAGCAAGACGAAGAAGAACTGGGGTAGCGCGAATAGCAGGTCGACAGCCCGCATCATGACTTCGTCGACCCGCCCGCCCACGTACCCTGCGACGGCGCCATAGGTGACCCCGATCGCGACGCTCACGGCAGTCGCTAGCAGGCCAATGGCAAGTGAAATGCGCAGCCCAAGAAGCGTCCTCACGTAGAGATCGCGCCCCAGATCATCTGTGCCGAACCAGTGCCGGCTGACAAACTCGGGAGCTTGTGCAAGGTGTCTGTAGTCGAGCGCGTCGAATCCATAGGGGCTGAGGCTGGGGCCAATAACCGCGAGGACCGCGACCAGCAGGAGAATCCAGATTGCCCCCATGGCCGCCCGCCGGCGCCGCAGCCTGCGCCATGCGTCGCGCCACAAGCCTCGCGCTTGCGGAATAGGCAATGTCACTGCGTGTTCGCTCATGGCAAGGGTCAAGGTCCGAGGGCGTTGGCGTTAAATCGAACGCGGGGGTCGAGCCATGCGTAGATGAGGTCGGCAACCAGGTTGAGAGTGAGCGTCAGCGTTGCGACCACCACAGTCATGCCGAGCACGAGCGTGTAGTCGCGATTGAGGGCCCCTTCGATCAGGTAGCGTCCACTGCCCGGCAGGCCGAATAACTTCTCGACCACCAGGGAGCCGGTGAGCACCATGGCGGACGCAGGACCCAGATAACTGACGACCGGCAGGAGGGCTGGGGGCAGTGCGTGCCGCAAGATTACGCGCCGCCAGGGCAGCCCCTTGGCGCGCGCCGTTCGAATGAAATTGGTCGCCAGGACTTCCAGCATTGATCCGCGCGTCAGACGCGCGATATAGGCCATCAGCGGCAGCGCCAGAGTGACCACGGGCAGCACCAGATCGGCCACCGAACCCGTCTTCCAGCCCGATACCGGCAACCAACCCAGCCCGATGCCGAACAGCAATTGAAATATCGGCGCAATGACGAACACTGGCACGATCATGCCGATCACCGCGACGCCCATGACGAGCGGATCAACCCATGGACGCCGGCGCAATGCCGCCACGCAGCCCGCCGCAATGCCCCCGCTCACCGCAAGGAGCAGCGCCAGAAATCCGATCGTGAGGCTCACAGGCAGGCCGCGACGGATCAGCTCGGTAACAGTGAAGTCGCGGTACTTGAAGGAAGGGCCGAAGTCACCGTGCAGCAGAGCGGCGACATATCTTCCGTATTGGACCAGCATGGGTCGATCGAGCCCATAGGCTGCTTCGAGGTTCGCCCGGATATCCGGCGGTAACGACTGTTCCTGATCGAAGGGGCCGCCGGGCGCCAGCCGCACGATAAAGAACGCAACGGTGATGACGAGAAATAGCGTCGGCACGATGCCGAGCAGTCGAGTGGCGGCGTAACGCAACATCGGTGAGGTAAGCGACCTGCGGCGAGCGACGCGCGAGTCTAGAGGCCACGGGAAACAGAGGCAAAAAAAAGCGGCTCGCGAAAGCCGCTTTTATCAGGCACCCGAGGTGTGTGCGCCCAGGTGCTCCCCTCGCGTCCTGCTGGTTCTAGTTTTTCTTGCGCAGGACGTAAACCGAAGGTTGTCGAACTTGTGGGCCGCATTTACGCGCGCCCGCTCTCACGGTCTGGATTCCCCTGAAAGTTCTTTGATTCTGAGTTGTTGGCCAAGCCTCTTGGTGCCGGACATTAGCACCGCGATTTGTCGGTGACAAGCGACATGGAGGCTTCCGCCGCCGAAAGAGTCATTTGGCATAGCAAAATGCAGCGCCGCCGTTGCCGGCTTGCAATGGCCGCTGCGGATCCGCCGCAAGGGTGCCCCCGCGAGATGCCGCACCGGCGTCAGCCGCTATACTTCCGGGCTGGGAAACGAGGAGCGCTGGATGAGCAAGGTGATGGTCTGCATCAAACGCGTCGTCGATTACAACGTGCGTGTGCGTGTGAAACCTGACGGCAGCGGCGTGATCACCGATGGCGTCAAGATGAGCATCAATCCTTTCGACGAAATCGCGCTCGAAGAGGCGCTTCGCATGCGCGACCGCGACGCCACAACCGAGGTGCTGGCTGTGAGCATCGGCCCGGCGGAGACGCAGCAGCAGCTGCGCACGGCGCTTGCCATGGGCGCCGATCGCGCGATCCTGGTACAGAACGACGGCGCAGTGGAGCCGCTGACCGCGGCGCGTGTCTTCCTCAAACTCATTGAAAGGGAAAAGCCAGCCATCGTCATCCTGGGCAAGCAGGCGATCGACGATGACAACAATCAGACCGGGCAAATGCTCGCGGCGCTGTGGAATCGTCCGCAGGCGACGTTCGCCTCTAAAGTGGAAATCAACGGCACAGTTGCGCGCGTGACGCGCGAGGTCGACGCCGGCCTCGAGACGCTCGAAGTAGATCTGCCAGCCGTGCTCACCACCGATCTGCGCCTCAATGAACCGCGCTACGTGAAGCTCCCCGACATCATGAAAGCAAAGAAAAAGCAGCTCGATACCGTCACGATGGCTGACCTCGGGGTGACGGCAACCGCCGGCATCAAAGTCTTGCGTACCGACGCGCCGCCACAACGCCAGAAGGGCGTGATGGTGAAGAGCGCGGCAGAGCTCGTGGAGGCACTGCGCAAGAAAGGGCTGGTACCGTGAGCCGTATCCTGATCGTAGGCGAACACGCCAACGGAAAATTGAATCCAAGCACTGCCAAATGCGTTACGTGCGCGCGCGGTGTACCGGGGGCTGAGATCACAGTCGTAGTTCTGGGTGCTGATACTCGCGCGGTCGCACAAGCGGCCGCCGGCATGGCGGGCGTGGCCAGGGTCTTCCGCGTCGACAACCCCGCCAACAGCCCTGCCCTTGCGGCAGTTCTCGCGCCGCAGATTGCGCACCTTGCCGGCGAATTCACCCATGTCTTCGGGCCATCGACTACGTTTGGCAAGGATCTGATGCCGCGTGTCGCGGCACTCCTTGCCGTCACACAAGTAAGTGATGTCATGGCAGTCGAATCCGCAGTCCGCTTTCGTCGCCCGGCTTACGCAGGTAACGCGATACTTACGGTGGAATGCGCGGACGATCGGAAGGTCGTAGCCACAGTACGCATTGCGTCCTTCGAAGGCGCCCCCGATGGCGGGACCGCTGCCGTGGAGACGGTGACGGTCAGCGTGGAACTGCCAACGCATACGCGCTTCATCGCGCTGAGCTCCGCCGACGCAGGACGCCCGGACCTGCAGACTGCTCGAATCGTGCTCTCAGGTGGGCGCGCGCTCGCAAGCGCCGAGAATTTTCAGCTGCTGTACCGCCTCGCGGACAAGCTTGGAGCTGCTGTCGGCGCTTCGCGCGCTGCCGTCGACGCCGGCTATGCCGGGAACGATATGCAGGTCGGTCAGACCGGCAAGATCATCGCGCCCGAACTCTACATCGCGGTCGGTATTTCGGGCGCAATTCAGCATCTGACCGGCATCAAGGACGCGCGCACGATCGTGGCCATCAACAAGGACAGCGAAGCGCCGATCTTCGAGGTTGCGGACTACGGACTCGTCGGCGACCTGTTCACGCTGCTGCCAGAGATCGAAAAGCTGCTCGGCTAGCCTGGCGGTGACTGCAGGAGTCAGAGCTGGCTCAGCACGTGCTCGGCGCTCGAGACCTTGAATTCGCCGGGACCTTCCACGTTGACGTGCGTGGCGACGCCGTCTTTGGCGATGATGGCGAAGCGCTGACCGCGCTCACCCATGCCGTAGCCGCGGCCGTCCATCGCAAGGCCGAGGGCGCGAGCATATTCGCCGTTGCCGTCGGCCAGCATCACGATCTTGTCGCCAACATTCGAAGCCTTGCCCCAGGCGTTCATCACGAACACATCGTTGACGGCCATGCAGACGATGGTGTCGACGCCCTTCGCCCGTATCTTGTCCGCGTTCTGCACAAAGCCCGGCAGATGCTTCGCGTCGCAAGTGGGTGTGAATGCTCCCGGTACAGAGAAGATGACGACCCTCTTGCCTTTCAAGAGCTGATCCGTTGTAACTTTCTGCGGACCGTCCTTGCCCATGATGCGAAATTCGCCGGTCGGGAGCCTGTCCCCTGCTTTGATGGTCATGCTCGATCTCCTCGATGTGAAACTGCCTGTTGTCGGCAACACTTGAAAGTACTAGAAGAAAGGCCTCAGCAGCTGCGCAGTGCACCGCGTGCCGCGAGTATATGGGAGCGCATCACGGAGGCGGCCCACTGACCGTCGCGCGCCTCAATGGCTTGCACGATCTCGAGATGGTGGGCGGCGCTCCGTGCCAGGTCTTCCCGCGCGTACTGACTCATGGTCTTCATGATGCGCGGCGTCTCGATAAGAGATGACAAAGCCTTGCCGAGCCGTGGACTGCCAGCTGCCTCATAGAGCTTGCGGTGAAACTGGCAATTGACGTCACCAATCGCCTCAAAATCGTACGGGCCGTGCACTTGCGAGAGGCTCAACTGGCGCACAGCGAGCGCTCTCAGTTCCGTGATCTGTTCAGGGGTCGCGCGCTGTGCGGCCCGCTGTGCCCCGTAGGATTCGAGCAACGCGCGGAGGTCGAAGATCTCATCGGAATCGGCATCCGTCCAGGCGGTGACGACCGCCCCCTGATGCGGCGCGAACTCGACCAAACCTTCGGCATGCAGGCGCCGCAACGCCTCGCGGACCGGTGTTCTGCTGACGCCCGCTGCAACCGCGATCTCCTGCTCGGTAATGCGCGCCGCCGCGGCATAGCGTCCGATCAAAATTCCTTCGCGAACGGTCTGATAGGCCTTGTCGACTGCTCTCACTTCGATTCTCTTTTATATATATCAATTTCTTATGAAACTAATCTCATCAAATCTCAAGCAACGCGCGGAAACGTCCCCGCTTTCAGCAGCATGCTCGGGACCGGCCGACCGAGTTGCTCTTGTAGCCAATGACTTACCGCGATGATCCGGTCAAGCGAAATGCCGGTGCTGTAACCCGATCGGTGGAGCAGATACAAGAGGTCCTCGGTAGGTATGTTGCCCGTCGCAGCGGGTGCAAATGGGCAGCCGCCAATTCCACCGGTGCTTGCATCGAGCGTCGTAACGCCCGCCTCCACGGCTGCCATGGCGTTCGCCAGGCCTGTATTGCGCGTGTTATGAAAGTGGCAGCGCAATGCCATGCCAGGAATTGCTGCGCGCAGCAGGCTGACCAGCTCGCTGACCTGCCGGGGTACCGCCACGCCGATGGTGTCTGCCAATGCCAGTTCCACCGGACCCGCAGCCGCAACCTGTCGCGCGATCTCTACGACCCTGCTGGGTTCAATCTCACCCTCAAAGGGACAGCCAAAAGCCGTCGAAATCGTAATTTGTGGCCGGATCGCCGCCGCCTTAGCGGCAGCCGCGACTTCCAGCCACTGCCTGATGGACTCGTCTGTGCTTGTGCCCTGGTTGCGCCGGTTGAACGAGTCGCTGGCCGCGAGCGCCATGCCGACCTCCTCGCAACCTGCGGCCAAGGCACGGTCAAAGCCCTTCCGATTGAGGACCAGCCCGATATAGCGCACCCGCGGATCTCGCGGCAAGGCCGCCATGAGCTCATCGGCATCCGCCATCTGGGGCACTTTCTTCGGATTGACGAAGCTCGCGACTTCAATGCGGCGCAAACCCGCTGCCACGAGGCGGGCAATGAATTGCAGCTTGGCCGGCGTCGAGAGTATTTCGGGCTCACTTTGCAGCCCGTCACGTGGCCCGACTTCGACGATGTCGATGGCATGGCCCATGGAGTCAATTCTACACGCGCGCAAGTTCGGCCCGATCAGGCAAATTAAGCATTCGGTCGCCAGCGTGATCAGGCGTCCGACGCGACCCGATTGCGCAAAACGCCGATACCCGTGATATCGACTTCCACGAGGTCGCCGACCTTGAGCCAGTATTTCGGCGTGCGCCACGCGCCAACGCCTCCCGGCGTGCCGGTTGCGATCGTGTCGCCTGGGAGGAGCTCCGTGAACATCGAACAGTAGCTCACGAGATCCGGGATCGTGAAAACGAGATCCGATATCGGTGCACTCTGCACGCGCTCGCCATTGACGCGTGTCTCGAGAGTGAGCCGAGCAGGATCCGGTATCTCATCGGCGGTGACGATCCAAGGGCCACAGGCGCCGGAGTGAACGAAGTTCTTGCCAGCCGTGAAATGCGAGGAATGCTCCTGCCAGTCGCGGACACTCCCATCGTTGAAACACGTATAGCCGAGGACACTGTCCAGCGCGTCCGCCGGTGTCACGCGATGGGTGCGCTTGCCGATCACTACGGCCAGCTCCCCCTCATAGTCATAGCGTGAGGAGATACCTGGATGCCGTAGCGCGGCCTCATGACCGACCTGGGAGTTGGCAAAGCGGGTAAAGAGCACCGGCTTCTCGGGCGGCTGTCGGCCCGTCTCGATGACATGCGAGCGGTAGTTGAGCCCGACGCATATCACCTTCAGCGGGTCGGTAATGGGTGGCATCCAGGCGATGTCTGTCGCCCGATGCCACACCTCAGACGCTTTGGCGGCTCCCGCGATGCCGCTCACACCGAGCCCTGCAACGGCAAGCCTCAGCGTCGCGTACTGAGAGGTCAGTCGATAACCGATATCGACGATCCGTTCGCCATCGACAACACCGTAGGACTCGCGGTCGCGGGTCTTGAAGCTCGCGAGACGCAAGTTGAACTCAGCTCTGGCCGGCTTTTAGCAGCCACAGCTTGGCGACCTTACCCAGGATCTGGTCGTCCTTGGCTTCGCGGAACGCCTTCTTGGCGTCATCAGTTCGCTTTGCCTTCAGGTAGGCCATGCCGAGGAAGATCCTCGCCTCAGCCATGTTCTTCACCCCGCCCTTGCCAATGCCGCGCTCCATGGCCTCTATCGCCTTGGCGGTATCGCCATAGGTTAGATAGGCGAAACCGAGCTTCACGTCGGCGTCGCCGGTTTTGGCATTGCGTGACTCCTTGTCGAGGAGCGGCAGCGACCTCTTGTCGCCGTCCGCTTCTTTCTTTGCGCCATCGAGGAGGCGCCGGAAACGATCCACATCCTTGTTGTCGCTAGCGATGACCTTGGTGCTGAAACCGCGCTCCAAGGCATTCTGGGCTTCGCCGGGATAGCCAAATTCGATCGCGAGCTGCGCCATGTCCTGATATTCGGTGGGCGAATTGACCGTGTCCGTCTCGTACATCAACCGATAGAGATGGAGCAACGTGCGATCAGGCACATCGCGGCGGCTGAGCGTCAGCAACTGATCCCAATATTCCCTTGTGGGAAAGTGCTCAACGAGCTGCTGGAACACCTCGAGCTGCCCGGCGGCGCTGCCCGCGTCCGTCACGCATTGCAGCTTGATTTTGTAGTAATTTTCCTTCAGTGGTCTGCCGGAACGCTCGGATGCATCGATCGCCAGATCCATGTACTTGATCGCGTTCTTGCAGTCCTTCTGCAGGAAGTACGACTGGCCGACCAGCACGATCGCGTCCACGTCGCTGGGCGTCGACTTGAGCCAGCGCTGACCGAATTCGATGGTCTTGGCGTAGCTCTTGGTCTGGTAATAAAACTGGGTCATGAACTTGACGTACTTGAAGCGGGCCCCCTCGTCGAGATACTGCGAATCTATGATCTGCTCGAGTGCCCGCAACGCCCCGGCGCTATCGCCCGACTGCGAAGCAAAAGTGACGAGGAATTGCTGGGTCGTGAAAGTGTCGAAGGGCGTCTTGGCCTGGGCCTGTGCTTCCTTGACCTTGGCCACTGCCTCTGCAAACTTCTTTTCGTTTGCGAGCTTTACGGCTTCCTGCAGCCTGGTGCCGACGGCGTTGCTGACGTGGTTCCCTTCTTGAGCAGCAGTCGCTCGAGGCGCCATCGCGACGCCGGCGAAGGTCAGCGCCACTACGACAGCCAGGTAGGTCGTTTTCCACGAAGACTTGAACATATTTACAATCCTTCTGAAGGCACAGCCCGCTCGATCCGCGCCATGCATCTTGCCGGGGCGAAGGTCGTCCCGGCAAGAGCATCGGTCTAATTGGAGACTGGATCAGGGGCCTAAAGGTTCAGGCCCTATTGCTCTAGAAACTGCTCGTTTCCGACAAATCCGATTTTTTTGATCTTGTTGCGCTGACAAGCCGCAAGCACCTTCGCAACGACGTCATAGTGTGCCCGCTTGTTGGGCCGCAAGTGCACTTCCGGCTGCGGCACCTTGTCGGCCTCGCTCCGCAGGTATTGCACAAGCGTTGCCATGTCGATCGGTGAGGTATTCCAGAGAATCGTGCCGTCGAAATCCACCTCGATATTGATGACTTCCGGCTGAACCGTCGGCGGCGGCGGATTGCCGATCGGGT
>JBGPLJ010000063.1:0-13372 GCA_041486385.1 Steroidobacteraceae bacterium | reverse complement strand
CTCGCGAAACTCGAAGGCGACGATGCCGCCGGGCGCGAGCAGATCGTGTGCCGTTGCGAGCAGGCGCACGACATCGTCGTGACTGCCAAGATGCGGCAGCGTGTCGCCGAGACATAGGACAGCGGCGAACGGCCCATACTTCTCGTAGGCGTTCCGGTCGAGAAGGTCCGCATGCAGCGCGACGACCGCCAGGCCCTCACATTCGCGACGCAACTCATCGAGGCAGGCCTCACTCACATCGACCGCGACCACGCGTGCGCCTCGTTCCGCAAGTGCCGGCGCGTGATGACCCGGCCCGCTGCCGAGGTCGAGGACGGTCTCGCCCGACAACTCGCCCGTGAGACCGAGCGCATCGAGCAGCGCGCGCGCCTCCCGCTGACAGTACTCGATGCCGCCCATCATCCACGTATAGCGCAAGCCGAGAAGGCTTTCGTAATGCCGTTCGACCGTTGCATTCGCTGCGGACATGTCAATTTCCTGGGATCGCAATGTGAATCAACACCGTCCCCATTTTATCCTCCCCCTGCTGCCGACCCACGGGCGATTCGATAAGCTGCGGTCCGGTGTCCGGGCTGCAGCCACGGCAGCGGCGCTGTGAGCGCGTAAACTTTCAACATGGCCAACAACTCGGGTTTCGTCGATATCTTTCGCTACTTCACGCTCTTCTGGAGCTACCTGCTGCTGCCCACGACACGCCGCGAGGTGCATGCGCAGTTCAGGCGGGCCGACCGCAGGGCGCGCGGCTACATGATATTCAACGCCGTGCTTGCCAGCTTTTTTGGCGGTGCGGTTCCGGCGGGCATCCTCGTGGCCTTGCTGAAATGAAGCGTATCTACAGCGCGGCGAGCCTCATCGAGGCAACTCACTACGCGAATGTGCTCGAGAGTCACGGCATTCCCGCGCAGCTGCGCAACACCTCGCTCGGTGGCGCGGTGGGGGAGTTGCCGTTCGCTGAGACCTGGCCCCAGGTCTGGGTGCCCGACGAACAGGAGATGCACGCGAAGCGCGTGCTGCAATCCTTGCTCACCGCGGGTGCGAGCGTGGCGCCGGCCTGGCGCTGCGATCGTTGTGGCGAGCTGATTGAGGGACAATTCGAGGAGTGCTGGCGCTGTGCCGGCGCCAGCCGACCCGCACCGTAGCCCCGGATTCCCATGAGCCAGCAATTCCTGACCATCGCGCCGCGCTTCTGTGGACCGCCGACGTCCGGCAACGGCGGCTATGTGGCAGGCCTGCTCGCGAGTTTCTCGCAACACACGTTGCGGACTCGTTTGCATCGGCCACCGCCTTTGAGCCTGCCGTTGTCGGTCGAACGGGACGAGGCGGGCGGCGTGCTGCTGAAACAGCAGAACGAAGTCATCGCCTCGGGGACGCCGGACCGGCTTGAGCTCGAGGTGCCCGCGGCACCCAACTACCTCGAGGCACTGCGGGCGGCGCGCAATTTTCCCGGCTTCCAGCACCACCCGATCCCGGGCTGCTTTGTCTGCGGCCCGGCGCGTGCGCGGGGCGATGGCTTGAGAATCTTTGCGACGCAAATCGAAGGACGCGGACTGGTGGCCGCACCCTGGATGCCGGACGAGTCGATCTCGCGGGCGGGCAAGGTGTTGCCGGAGTTCATCTGGGCGGCCCTCGACTGTCCCGGCTATTTCGCTGCAGTGAATGACGGACGGCCCGCGCTCCTCGGAGAATTCACCGCTCACGTCGATCGGCTCGTGCACACCGGCGAATCCTGCGTGGTCATCGGCTGGAAACTCGAGTCCGAAGGACGCAAACACCGGGTTGGCACCGCGCTTTTCGACGGTAACGGCGAGCTCTGCGCCCGGGCGCGGGCCACCTGGATTGAACTGAAGTCTTGAGAATTGTCGGTGCCAACTCTGCCGGCACCCACTTTGGAACCCGACTATGAAATATAAGGACTACTACAGCACGCTGGGTGTCGAGCGCACTGCCAGCGCGGACGACATCAAGAATGCCTATCGCAAGCTCGCGCGCAAGTTTCATCCTGACGTCTCCAAGGAGGCGGGCGCGGAGGAGAAATTCAAGGAAGTCTCCGAAGCCTACAAGACGCTCAAGGATCCGGAGAAGCGCAAAGCCTACGATCAGCTGGGCAGTCACCAATCGGGCGAGGACTTCCGGCCACCGCCCGATTGGGGGCAGCAATTCGGCCAGGGTGGATTTTCCTTTGAAGACCTGGATCTCTCGGATATTTTTGAAAGTTTTGCGACGGGCCGGCGTGGTGGCGCGCGCTCCGGACAACGCGCCGGCCTGGCGGGCCAGGACTACGAAGTGACAGCGCACATCACTCTCGAGGATGCCTATAACGGGTCGATGCTCGACCTCAACCTGGCCGCGCCCGAGTACGACGCCGAAGGGCGTCTGCAGCGCGTGCCGAAGAGCTTCAAGGTGCGCATTCCGAAAGGCGCGACCGAAGGCCAGCGCATGCGGCTGCCGGGCAAGGGCGGCAAGGGAATGAACGGCGGACGCGACGGCGATCTGTACATCAATATCGCCCTGCATCCGCATCCGCTCTATCGCGTGAGCGGCCACGATCTTTATCTCGATCTACCGCTTACGCCCTGGGAAGCGGCACTCGGTGCGACCATTCAGGTGCCGACGCTCGGCGGAGTGGTCTCGCTCAAGATTCCGGCGGGCACGCGCGCCGGGCAGAAGCTGCGGCTGGCGGACCGCGGCCTGCCAACGCCGAACTCGGGCGCCGGCGATCTCTTCGCAGTTGCACAGATAGCCGTGCCGTCCGTGCTCACTGACCGCGAGCAGGCGCTCTTCAGGGAATTGGCGGCGGCCTCGCACTTCAATCCACGCGGACACTTCGAAGGGGAGACGAGCCATGCGCGTTGAAATAACGGAAGCCGTCTGGATCGAAGAGTCGGAGTACCACGTTGCTGCCCGGATCGCATCGCGCCTGCAGGCAGATCTCGAGCTCGATGTGCACAGCACTGAGCTCGCGCTCGCGCTGATTGAGAGGATTCGGAGGCTGGAGGCGGAGCTCCGGGATCTCAAGGCGAGATCCCCCTCACCCTAACCTCGTCCTGCACACATAGGAGCTCGAGGAACAATATCGGTTCCCGTTCCCCGTAAATTCTAAGGGGGAGCGGGTAGGGTGAGGGGGCTCTCTTTCTTCTTACTCTTTCAAACCATCCAGATACGCCTGCGCGGTCGGCGACAGCTCTTCTCGCGCCCGGGCCAGTGCCCGCGGCGCATCGATAATCGCTTCCAGCGGTCCTGATACGAACAACGTCCGCACATACGGATCGTCGTTCGAGGCCTCGGCCATCTTGTTCAGGACCTGGAAGGCCTTGTTGATCTTCTGCTTGAGGGCGCGCTCGGATTCGATCGAGCGGGCGAGGTATTGGCCGAACCGCGCATAGAGAAACTGGTCGTCGTCGCCCAGCTGAAAGCGCGCTTCGGCGTAAAAATCGGGAAAATTTCGCTTCAATAAACGGGAAAGCTTCGAAAGTCCGGGCTCGGGTTTGCGGGAAACTTTGCGCTCGACAGACCTAAGGTTTCTCATTTCGGTGCGAACACCCCCAAAAGGTCCTGACAACCATCGCTGGACCCCGACGAGCGGAACCACACCTCGCGAGGCGCGCGCATTACACGGCACGCGGACGCGCGATGCAATACCTCGCGGATGAAATTTTCTTTGCGTGAGTCGAGCGCGCGCCGTCGCACGCGACTCAGCGACGCCACGCGAGCCCGATCCAGAGCACGCCGCCAGCGATGAGTGCGACGCCTGGCCAGAGCGGTGAGCGTCCAACAGCGAGCCAGACGAGTCCGCCGAGCAGCAGAATTCCCGCGATGTAAGTGTGATCGCGCCTTTTCTGCGAAGTGTGCACGGCTGCGCGCAGCTGATCGATCTCCGCGGTCTCGACCTGCAGGCGAAATTTCCCCTGCGTCGCCTGCTGTACAAAGCCGTGCAGGAGTTGCGGCAGGTTGCGGGCCGTTGCGGCGATCTCGGGCAGCTGCGCCCGCAGGCGCTCGAAGAACGCGCGCGGGCTCACCTGCTCGCGCATCCACTCCTGCAGGATCGGGTGCCCTGTCTTCCACAGGTCGAGCTCGGGGTAGAGCTGCCGCCCCAGGCCCTCGATGTTGAGGAGCGTCTTTTGCAGCAGGATCAGCTGCGGTTGGATCTGCATCTGGAACCGCTCGGCGGTCTCAAAGAGCCTGAGCAGTACCAGAGCGAAGGAAATGTCCTTGAGCGGCTTGTTGAAAATCGGCTCACAGACGGTGCGGACGGCCGATTCGAACTCATCGATGCGCGTCGCGGCGGGGACCCAGCCGGATTCGATGTGGAGCTTGGCCACCCGGCGGTAGTCCCGGTCGAAGAAAGCGAGAAAATTCTCGGCGATGTATTGCTGGTCGCGGGGATCGAGGGTGCCAACGATGCCGAAGTCGACCGCGGCGTAGCGCGGATTCGCCGGGTCCTCGGTCAGCACGAAGATATTTCCAGGGTGCATGTCCGCATGGAAGAAATTGTGGCGGAAGACCTGGGTGAAGAAGATCTCGACGCCATTTTCCGCCAGCTTCCTGATATCGGTGCCGCGCCGGCGCATCTCGGCGACATTGCTGACCGGCAGGCCGTGGATACGCTCCATGACCATCACGTCCGGCCGGCAATAGTCCCAATAGACCTCGGGCACGTAGAGCAGCGGCGAGTTCGCGAAGTTGCGCTTGAGTTGCGAGGCATTGCCGGCTTCCCGCATGAGATCGAGCTCATCGAGCACGGTCTTCTCGTATTCGCACACCACCTCAACCGGGCGCAGACGTTGCCCCTCGCTCCAGTAACGGGCTGCGAGCGCCGCAATGGCGTGTAGCACTTCCAGGTCCCGCTGGATGATCCCGAGCATGCCCGGGCGCAGGACCTTGACGACCACATCCTTGCCGTCACGGAGCCTGGCGCCATGCACCTGAGCGATCGAGGCGGCCGCGATCGGCTGGTCCTCGAAGGAGGCGAACACCTCCGCCACCGGGCGACCGAAGGCCCGCCCGATTGACGCCTTGGCGACTTCGCTTGGGAAGGGCGGCACCTGGTCCTGCAGCTTCGCGAGTTCGTCCGCGATATCGATCGGCAGCAGGTCGCGCCGGGTGCTGAGCGCCTGGCCGAATTTCACGAAGATCGGGCCCAGCTTCTCGAGCGCGAGGCGCAGGCGCTCGCCGCGTGCGCCCCGGCGGCGGCGCGACCAGGTCCAGGGCGACAGGTAGGAGAAGAACCGCAGCGGCCTATATAGATGAGTGGCCCGCACGTAGTCATCGAGACCATAGCGGATGAGAACGCGCTGAATCTCGATCAACCGGCCGATAACGCGGAGGCTCACCATCAGCCGAGTTTCCCCACCCTCGCGTGCAATCGATCGGCGGCCTCGCGCAGCTCATCGACTTGCGTCGCGAACTCCTCGACTTCGGTCCTGGTCGCCACAGTGCGGTTTTCTTCCTGCAGGTACTCCGCGAGGTTTTCGCCGAAACGCGCGACCGCCTTGCGGCCCCAGTCGACGGCTGTGCGCGAAACGCGTCCGATCTGATGGGCAGCGACGTCGCCGAAGCGGCGCGCCAGCTCTTCCTCGAGATCCGGCGCCGCGAGTTTCAGCAGGTCACGAAACTGCTGCGCGACCTCGGCGTCGCCTTCGATCACGACGCGGCCGACGCGCTTCTCGCCCTCGTGCCCGAGCAGCATGCTGAGAAGCGAGAACAGAGTGCCTTTGATGCGCGCATCGCACTTCTCGCTCGCCGCGCCATTCAGGAGAACGCGATTCTCGACCGCGGTGATCGTGATCGCGAGCCTGGTGTCGAGCATTTCGACGACGAGCGTGCGTCCGGCGACCCGACCGAATGCTGCACGTGCCGTGGACGATGCTTCGATGCCGCGATTGAGGGCGGCCTCGGCGGGCCGCAGCATTTCGGTGAATGGACTCATGTCTTGTACCCCCGGTGCAGGGCGACGATCCCGCCAGTGAGATTGTGATAGCTCGCCATTGCAAAGCCCGCCTCCCGCATCATCGCGAGGAGGGTTTCCTGGTCGGGATGCATGCGGATGGACTCGGCGAGATACCGATAACTCGCTGCGTCGTTCGCTACCAGCTTGCCAAGCAGCGGAAGTACACCAAAAGAGTAGATGTCATAAAGCGGTTTGAGCGCGGGCACCACGGGCTTGGAGAATTCCAGCACGAGGAGCTGACCACCGGGGCGCAGCACTCGCAGCATCGAGCGCAGGGCGGCCGGCTTGTCGGTAACGTTGCGCAGTCCAAAGCCGATGGTCACGCAATCGAAGCAATTGTCCGCAAACGGCAGTTTCTCGGCATTCGCGAGCGAAAAGTCGACGTTGCCGCCGAACCCCTGGTCGAGCAGGCGGTCGCGCCCTCGGGCGAGCATCGCTTCATTGATGTCGGAGAGCACGACGAAGCCCGAGTCGGTCACCTGCTTCGCCATGCCTGCGGCGAGATCACCCGTGCCGCCCGCGACGTCGAGCGCGCGGCCCCCGGATTTGAGTCCCGTCTGGCTCAACGTAAACGCCTTCCACAGCCGGTGTACGCCCGCCGACATGAGATCGTTCATGACGTCGTACTGGTCGGCGACGGAGTCGAACACGCCGCGCACGCGCCGGGCCTTGTCCTCCCATCGCACCTGCTCGTAGCCGAAATCCGCGGTCTTGGGGTCGCTCATCGGACGCTGCTCGACGTGTTCTAGGTGTTTGAGTTTCGCTGGCCGAATTTCGTTGACGATTCTACCGGGGAGGGGCGGCAAACTCACGGATTGCGGCCGGCGACGCGCGCGCATTGGAGTTGGACCGCCGGCCATGACATGCTTTGGAAAACCAATAGCGGCGGCCAATGCGCTGCCCGCGGCGATGTGCACATGACCCTATTCCTCGCTTTGCTCGGCGGCTTGCTCGGGTTCCTCCTGGCCGATGAGCACCGGGACCTGCTGGGGCTTGGGCTCGGCGCCGCCATCGGCTGGGTCATTGGCGCCTTCACAACCCTGCGCGCCCGATTCGCCTCCATCGAAGTCGAGGTTGCCGAGATCCGGCGACGCCTGGCTGAACGCGGGGCAGAGTCGCCAGCGGCCGCCAGGCCACCCGAACCGGCTCCGCCACCGCCGCCGCGACCGGCCCCATCGCTACCCACGGAATTTGAGATTCCGACGCCTCCGCCATGGGTGAAACCCAATCCCTGGGAGGCAGCGGGCGAACGCTCATTGGAGCCCGCCGAGAGCAAGGTGGCGCGCGCCGTGCGCGAGTACTTCACGGGTGGCAACACTCTGGTGCGGGTCGGCATCATCATTCTCTTTATCGGCGTCGCTTTCCTGGTCCGCTATGTCGCGCAGCGCGTCGTGGTCAGGATCGAGTTTCGTCTCACCGCCGTTGCGATCGGCGCGATCGTGCTGCTGGTGCTCGGCTGGCGGCTGCGCAAGAAGCGCGCGGGCTATGCGCTCGCCCTGCAGGGCGGCGCGGTCGGCATCCTCTATCTCACGGTCTTTGCATCGCTGCGCCTCTATTCGCTGCTGCCTGCCGCGGCCGCGTTTGCTCTGCTGGTGGCCATCTCGGGCCTGTCGGCGGCCCTCGCTATCCTGCAGAACTCCATGGCGGTCGCGGTGCTCGGTGTCGTCGGCGGATTCCTCGCGCCGATTCTCGCCTCGACGGGGCAGGGCAGTCACATTGTTCTCTTCAGTTACTACGCCGTACTCAACGCCGGTATTTTCCTGATCGCGTGGTTTCGGGCATGGCGGCCGCTCAATGTCATCGGCTTCGTATTTACTTTTGGGATCGCGACCGCCTGGGGCGTGCTGCGCTATCGGAGCGATCTGCTCGCGAGCACCGAACCGTTTTTGATTCTATTTTTCCTCTTCTATCTCGCGATCGCCGTTCTCTATGCCTTACGCCAGGCACCGGACCTCAAAGGCTACGTCGACGGTACGCTCATCTTCGGCGGCCCGGTGTTTGCGTTCGGGTTGCAGTCGTGCCTGCTGCACGATCGACGCTATGCGCTCGCATTCAGTGCGCTCGCCTTGAGCGCGCTCTACATCACGCTCGGGTGGGTGTTGCTGCGCAGGAGCCATGCGACCCTGCGTCTGCTCGTCGAATCGTTTCTCGCACTGGGCGTCGCATTTCTCACGCTCGCGATACCGCTGGCACTCGATGGTCACTTAAGCGCGGCGAGCTGGGCGCTCGAGGGGGCTGCGCTTGTCTGGATCGGCTGCCGGCAGGACCGCAAGCTTCCGCGCATCAGCGGCGCGCTCCTGCAGGCCGGCGCCGGCGTGCTGTTCTGGAGCGATGTGCACGACTCGGCGGGCGAGATGCTGATCCTCAACAGCGGCTTTCTCGGCGGCGTGATGATCAGCGCCGCGACCGTATTTTCGAGCGTGCTGTATCAGCGGTATCAGCGGCTGCTCGCGGACTACGAGCAAGCGGCTTCGCCGCTGCTGTTCATGCTCGGCGTTTTCTGGTGGTTGATCGCGGGACTCACCGAGATCGATCGCAACGTGTCGCCGGACTACAAGCCCGCTGCCATTCTCGTGTATCTCACCGCGGCGGCGCTGATCTCGAGCGTACTCAACCGGCGTCTCGGCCTGTACGTGGCGCGCATTCCGGCGCTGGCGCTGCTGCCGGTGATGATCGCAGCGTTCCTCTATTCGGCGACCAGCGACAGCCATCCGCTGGTGAACGGGGGCTACGTTTCCTGGCCGCTCGCGTTCGCCGTCTTCTATTGGCTATGCCGCCGCCACGAGGGTGCGGGCGGCGCACCGCTTGCCAACGTCCTGCACGTCGGGGCGCTGTGGCTCTTCACAAGCCTGGTCGGCTGGGAAGCGGCATGGGATATTGATTGGGCGGTCGCGGGCGGCGGCTCCTGGCCGGCGATCGGCTGGGTGCTCGTGCCCGCGATTGTCCTGCTCGCGCTGCCCGGGCTCGGAGAGAGCGTGGCCTGGCCATTCCGCGCGCATCGCGCTGCGTACGTCGCCTTTGGCGGCGCGGGCATTGCGGCGTTCGTCATGCTGTGGTCGATCTTTACGAACTGCACGGAGCGCGGCGATCCGGCGCCGCTTCCCTACATTCCCTTGCTGAATCCGCTCGATATCGCCGAGGCCTTCGCCTTGCTCGCGCTCGTGCGCTATGCATTGCACGTTCGCAAGGTCGGCTTTGACTTCTACGCCAATATCGATGAACGCAGATGGCTCTACATGCTCGCGGCCATCGCGTTTGTCTGGGCGAACGCGGTACTGCTGCGCACGCTGCATCACTGGGCCGGTGTGCCGTTCGCGCTCGATGAAATGCTGCGCTCGACACTGGTCGAGACTTCGCTCTCGATCTTCTGGACGGTGCTAGCGCTCGCCGCGATGCTCTACGCAACGCGCCACGCGAGGCGCATCGTGTGGCTCGCGGGGGGCGTACTGCTCGCCGTGGTCGTCGCGAAATTGTTATTGGTCGATCTGTCGCGCGTCGGCACGGTGGGACGCATCGTGTCGTTCGTGGGCGTCGGCGTGCTGATGCTGATCATCGGTTACTTCTCGCCGCTGCCTCCGGCGGAGCCGGAGGATGCGCCATGAAGTGCGCAATAGAGCGAGGGACTAGTCGTCGCGACGGTGGTCGTCGTCGCGTCGAGGTTCACCCGCGTCGCGGCGCATGGTTGCGTAGTCGACGTGGTGGATGTCAGTGATGCGGCAGCGTTTGTCTCTCGCGATGATGTAGTCGTAGCCACGACTGACGCTGTCGTGCGAAGAACTCAATTTGAGATTGCTCGCTTTCGCGAAGTCGGTGCAGTCCCGCTCGGCCGTGAGCAGGTAGGCATCATCGTGCGTTGTCCATACGACAACGCGGTCGCTGTCAACGACGCGCCAGCCGTCGAGGCTGCCACGGTAGGCGAAACTATCGATGGAGGGACCGGCATAGTGATCGTAGCGATCGAGCGGATCACGCTGATACGTGCGTTCGGGGCTGCTCGAGCAGGCGCCCACGACGCAAATGAGCGGAAGAAACCAGAGGTTGCGCGAAATCATGACCGTACTCCTGTCCATCACTGCTGCATGCAAGGCTGACGCGGTGAGTCTTTTTCGACAATCCGCGTTCGGCCGCCTGCTCGTGTCGGACCTCGCCTACGGCTATAGTCCCTGCCGCTCCCGAGGGTGAAGAGGTGGGCATGATCGCGCGAGTTCTGCTGTTCGTTCTTGCTTTCGGCGCCACTACCGCGGGCGCCGATGAGCTGATACCCACGGATTTCGCCTATGGCCAGCCGGTAATCGCAGCGGAGCCGGCCACCGCCTATCGCATGGCGCTGCCGCTGGAGTTCTACCGCTCCAGCGTGCGTACGGACCTGGGTGATGTCCGCGTGTTCAACGCCCGCGGCGAACTCGTTCCCTATTCATTGCAGCGGCCGAATTTCGCGACGCTGCAGAGTCTGCCGGCGATCGAGCTTCGGCTCTTCCCTTTGACGGGCGAGAAGAGTGCGTCAGCTGCCGCGATCCGCGTGACGATCGAATCGGGTCACGGCGCCGTCAATGTGCAAGCGCAAAGTGCGCCAGGCCGGCAGGCAATCACGGGCTATATTCTCGATGCGCGTGGCATCGATCGACCGATCGCGGCGCTCACGCTCGATTGGCCGGTGGACGCCGCGGAGTTTGCGGGACGGCTGCGCATCGAAGCCTCGGATGACCTCAGCTCCTGGAATCTCGTGTCGTCGGGCGCGGCGATAGCGAATCTCGGCACGGGTCCCAATCGCCTGATCGAACGCCGCGTCGAGTTCGCGCCGGCGCACGCGAAGTACTGGCGTCTCACGTGGGCCGATCGCTCTGCGCCATTCGCACTGAGCGGCGCTCAAGGCGAACCCGCACAGGATCGCGTCGAGCTTGCCCGCGCGACGCTCATGCTGAGCGCACCGGTCGATGCCAAGGCGCCGGGAGAATTCGCATTCGACACCGCCGCGCGGCTCCCAGTCGACCGCGTCGCGATCGAACTCCCGGAAACGAATACGGTCGTGCAGGCGGAGATTCTGTCGCGCGATCAACCGGCGCACGCGTGGCGAGAGGTTGCGCGGCGCGGCTTCTATCGACTGACGAACGCCAACAGCGAGATCGCGAGCGGCTGGGTACCCATTGCGACGAACACGGATCGTTACTGGCTCGTGCGCATCGACCGCACTGGCGCGGGGATTGGCTCTGGCGCACCCAGGCTGACGCTGGGCTGGGTGCCGCACGAATTGATCTTTCTCGCCCGCGGAGCGGGGCCCTTTCAACTGGCTTACGGCAGTATCTCGGCGTCGAGTGGCAGTGTCGCTGTCGACTCGATCCTGCCGGGGCTCACCGCCGGCGGTGATGCAAGCTATCGCGTGAAGGTCGTTGCGGCGACCCTCGGTCCACAAGTGTCATTGGGCGGCGAAGCGCGCAGGTTGCCGCCGCCGCCGCCGATCCCCTGGAAGCTGATTGCGCTGTGGAGTTCGCTCGCACTAGGTGTGGTCGTGCTTGCGTTCATGGCACTACGATTGTCACGGGAAGCGAAGATAGACTAAGAAGGGGTACGCATGCGACGTCCAATCCTTGGCATTCTCGTTGGCGGCCTCATCGCAGGCACGGGTGACATTGTCTATGCCATTGTCGTGCTGTGGCAGGGCGGCCGGTCCCCAGAGTGGACGCTGCAGTCGGTTGCGACCGGTTGGCTCGGCAACGCTGCATTCGACGGGGGAGCGGGCGCGGCTGCGCTGGGTCTGATATCGCACTATTCCATCGCTATCGCTGCGGCCGGAGTGTTCTACGTGGTCAGCAGATTCGTCCCGTTCCTGCGTCAGCGTGCCGTGCTGTCTGGACTTCTCTTCGGCGTATGCGTCTATCTCGTCATGAATTTTGTCGTGATGCCGCTTTCGGCGGCGCCCTTCAAGATCAACTACACCTCCGCGGTGCTGGCGCGCGGATTCGCATCGCACGCGATTCTCTTTGGGCTGCCGATTGCGCTCGCCGTCCGCTGTTTCTCCACTCCCAGAGGGGCTTCTTGATATGCCGCCGGATTCACCCGTCGCCGGAGTCGCTCATGTCATTCAGCTCTCCGTCGCGCCTGTCTTTCTGCTTTCCGGCATCGGTGCGATGCTGGCTGTCATGACGCAGCGGCTCGCGCGCGTGATCGATCGCGCCCGTACGCTCGAGATGAGAGTGCACGCGAACCCGGCGGATGAAAAAGCGGTGCACGAGCAGCTCGTGACACTGTCACGCCGCGCGAAGATGGTCGGCAGCGCGATCACACTGTGTACGACGACGGCGCTGCTCATCTGCGCGGTCATTGCGACGCTGTTTCTCGGCGCATCGATAGGCTTCGATGCCACCACTCCGGTGGTCGTGCTCTTTGTTGTCGCGATGCTGACGTTCTTTGTCGGATTGCTTATCTTTCTACGCGAAATTCTGCTGGCGACGGCGAGCCTCAGGATCGGGCCAAAGTAGCGCGGCAACCGAAGGATCTTCGCATCGATGATTCCCGCACCCGACGCCCTCGAACGGCTCCGCGCGGGCAACCGCCGCTTCGTTGCCAGCATTCAAGGTCACGAATCCTCCCCCGACCAGGTTCGCCGGCCGGGGCTGACGCAGGATCAAGCGCCGTTTGCAATCGTGCTCGGCTGTTCGGACGCCCGTGTGCCGGCGGAAATCGTGTTCGACCAGGGCCTGGGCGATCTTTTTGTCATTCGAGTTGCCGGCAATATCGTGGCGCCCTCGCAGGTGGGGAGCGTCGAATTCGCGGCATCGCGGTTCGCTACGCGCCTGGTCGTGGTGCTCGGCCATTCCCAGTGTGGCGCTATTGTGGCGACGCTCGAAGAGCTGCAGCGGACAGCGGAGAATCAGTCCCGGAACCTGCGCGCGATCGTTGATCGCATCCGACCGTCGGTCGAGCCCCTGTTGAAGACCGAACTGCGCCACGATCTGGATGCACTTGTGAGGAATGCGGTTCGAGCCAACGTGAGTGTCTCCGTGAATCATCTGCGGCACGGCTCGGAGATTCTCGAGCGATTGATCCGGGACGAGGGGCTGATGGTGGTCGGCGCCGAGTATTCACTGGAAACTGGAGTCGTCGAATTTTTTTAACACGCCGGCCGCGCCTGCTCATTGCTAGGGCGCACCCGACATCAACGCGGAATTTCGGCGCAGGCTCAAGCAAGCCTATGCTGTCGGGGAGCAGCGACATCTGCGTCGCCGCGCCATCTGATCGGCACCGAAGCTCATGTGTTCCTGCATTTTCCAGGTGCGAGTGGGTATGCGAGAAAATGATCATTGCGTTTTCTCAATGAGAGTGCTTATTGCATGGGTATTTTTTTTGAGTGTCGTGTTGGCGTAGGTGGGTGATATTGTGTTGGTTGAGTCGGCAAAAATCCAATACCTGATTATGGCGATCAAAACG
>JBGPLJ010000062.1:0-13592 GCA_041486385.1 Steroidobacteraceae bacterium | reverse complement strand
TGCCGGCCGCGCATGCCGAGTGGTACCGGCGCGTGGAAGACGGAATCATGGGCACGCGCATCAGCATGGAGCTGTGGGCCGACGACCCGCAGGTGTCCGCGCGTGCCATCGACGCAGTCCTCGCAGAGATGCGCCGCGTTGATGAGCTCATGAGTACCTACAAACCGACCAGTCAGCTGTCTCTGGTGAATGCCGAGGCCGCGAGCCACCCGGTCCGCATCACACCCGAGCTCTTCGAGCTGCTCGAGACTTCACTCAAGTATTCCGAGATTACCGAAGGCGCGTTCGACATCACCTACGCGAGCGTTGGCTACCTCTACGATTTCCGGCGCCACGTGCATCCGACCGAAGGCGCGATCGAGAAGGCGCTGCCGGCCATCAATTTCAGACATGTGCTGCTCGATCGCGAGCACACGAGCGTGAGCTTTTCGCAGCCCGGCGTGCGGATCGATCTGGGCGGAATCGCCAAGGGCCATGCCGTCGATCGCGCCATCGAGATTCTGAAATCATTCGGCATCGCGCACGCGGTGGTGAGCGCGGGTGGCGACAGTCGCGTGATTGGCGACCGCTTCGGCAAACCCTGGATCATCGGCATACGCAATCCGCGCTCCGCCGATCCGAACGCCGTGATCACGCGCCTGCCTCTGGAAGATGAGGCGATCTCGACCTCGGGCGACTACGAACGCTTCTTCGATGAAGGGGGCGTCCGCTATCACCACATCATCGATCCGAAAACCGGACATTCGGCGAGTAAAGTGCTGAGCGCGACGATCATAGGACCGACCGCGACGCGCACTGATGGATTGTCGAAGACCGCGTTCGTCCTCGGCCCGGAGGAATGCATCAGATTGATCGACCGGCTCGGCGACGTGGATGCCGTGCTGGTAGCGCCCGATGGGCGCGTGCTTTATTCGAAAGGACTGAAGGCGCCCAACTAGAACCAGAACGAGAAGAACATCTGGTAGACGTTCGCGTTGAAGCTGTAGAGCGGCTCGGCCCCCGGCGGGCCGCCCGCGGGAATGTTGCGGAAGTTCTTGTAATTGAATCGCATCAGATCGTAGTGAAAGTTGACCGTGCCTTTCTGCAGAAACCACCAGTCCTTCTTCAGGAACTGATAGCTCGCCGAGAGTCCCAACGACTCGCTGTCGAAGGCTGACAATTCCTTGTCGCGCGCGAGGAAGTTCGCGAAGTTCTGCCGCGGAAAGAGGTCGCTGTAGAACTCTGCCTGCGTCTGCGTGTAGTAGCGCAGGCTCGCATCGAAGAGCCAGGCGTCCCTGTACGGGAAGGTGTAGCCGACCTCAACCGTGTGCGCGTGAACTTTCCAGGTATCCGTGTAGAAGCGGTACTCGCCATAGACGGCCGCGCGCCAGGGCAGGTGATAGCGCCCGCGCACGGCGGCCGCGTTGCTCGTGTGCGTGCGCGGATAGCGCTCGGCTTCGAAACTGAAGCCGGTGCCCGACGTCGGATCGACATAGCGCACCGAACGATACGGATTATTGAGGAAGCCCTCGTCCGTGATCGCTTCGTAGGTCGCGCCGAGCAGCAGGTTCTTGGTGATGATCTGCGAGAGACCGATCGAATAATCGCGGCTGTCCATGCGTGGCGCAAACGTGGGATCACCGCGCTTGCCAACGACATTCCAGCCGCGCTGGTAACCGAGCGTCACGGTCGTCAGATCGCCGAACATGTCCTGGCTGATCGAGACCGATCCGGTGTTCGCCTCGTAGTCGTTCTCCTTGCTGTTGATGTAGTTGAGACTGTAGATGGTCTTGCCGCGCACGTAGTCGGCGCCGAGGCTGTACTGCTTGCGTGTTTCCTTGTACGGGCTCGCCGTCGTCATCACGTCGATCGAGGCGCTCGAGACCATGTCTTCGTACCAGTTCGCCGAGAACGACACGCGCTCGGCGAACTTCTTGCGCACGAGAAAGGAGGGCCCCTCGATGGTGACGCCACCGCCCTGGTAGCGATGCCAGAGAATGTCGGCCCGATCCTCCGGCAACACCGTCGCACGTGCTGCCGTCGCTGCCATCAGCCCCATCGGCAGTAGCAGCGCCAGCAGTAAGTGCGGATTGATTCCGCGCACTAGTTGCAGCCGCAGCCGCCGCCCGCCGCGCCCGAGGCGCCGCGCGCGCCTTCGCGCGAGTCGCGCACGTGCGAGATGTAGGCCAGCGAAACCGGATCGCGCTCCCAGCTCATGATCGGATCGGCGAGGCGATCACGCTCGTACGGCTTCACCCAGGGCTCGATGTGACTGCAGCCGGCAGCCTGCAGGGCGAGGGCCACCAGCAGCATGCGCAGCAAGATCGTCATGGCGGGCTTACTCACGGATCAGCGCCTGGATCTGATCGAGGAACTCTCTTTCATCGCCCGGCTTGTAGCCGAGGTGCACGTAGCGGACCTGGCCCTTGCGATCGACGATGACGCTCGAGGGCATGGCGCTCACGTTATAGAGCTGGCTCACCTTGTTTTCGCGATCGAGCAGTATCGGGTAGGTGACGGGCGTCGTCTTCAGATAGCCGTCCGCGCCAGCCGAGTCAGGCTCGACGTTGACACCGACCAGCGTGAAGCCGAGCGGCTTGTATTTCCTGTACATCGAGTCGAGGAGCGGCATCTCCTTGCGGCAGGGTCCGCACCAGCTCGCCCAGAAATTGATCATGACGACCTGGCCGCGCATTTTCTTGAGGCCGAACTGGCCGCCGGCCCGGCTCGCCAGCGTGAAGTCGGGCGCCGGCGTGCGCGTGCTGCCACTTGCGAACGCGGTGGATGCCAGCAGCGCCGCGACGGCGAATGCGCGCAGCCAGTGCGCCTTGCGGGAGACCTTGAACAACATGGTGAGGGCCCTCTGTCAGAAGAACACGGTCAGTCCAATGTTGGCATCGACATTGTGCGCGACCTTCGCAAGACCGAGCAGCGTGCTGCGATAAGTGTGATCCCGCACGTCGATGTGCAGGGCCAGCCAGTCGTTCACCAGCATCCGATAGCCGACGCCCAGGGCGATCGTAAATTGATCGTCGCCCGCGAATCGCGTGCCGCCAACTCCCGCTGTTACATACAGGGCGGAATTGAAAGCGCGATTACGGCCGACGAACACCTCGCCCGGCAGGATGTTGTAACCAAAGGACAGATCGTAATACGTGAATTGCCTCTCAGCCCGCGTTAGATCGAAGTTGAAGAAGATTTCTGCCGCATTGCGGCCGACGGTCGTCTGCCCCACCGTAGCCTCGGTGAAGAAGTCCTCGGAAATGTGATACGCGAAGCGCACCCCATAGGACGGGTTCGCGCTGAAGTCCTCCACGTTGATGACGCCCGCAAAGCCCCCGATCTCGAAGTCGGATCGTTTGATCTTCGGCGGTTTGACATTGCGGCGTTCGACCTCGGGCTCGATCACCGGAGGCTGTGACTCGGACTCACTGTCGCCAACTTGCGACGGTGCCGGCAGCGGCGCTGCATCGGCCGGCGCACTTGCATTGTCGGTCGCGGCCGCTTGCGCGGCTGCCGCAGGGAGTGTCGCGAGGCCGAGCGCCGCCGCGGACGCTAGAAGAAAAATGCGAATCCGGCTTTCCATTCTTCCACTTCCTGGTTGTCGTCGCGGTTGGTGAAGATTACGTGCCATCGATACTCGGCGCGCATGAAGAATTGGCGCGTCAGGTAGAACTTGAGCCCAGCGCTCACATACGCGAGCTGATCGGTACGGCTCTCGAGCTGCTGCGCGAAGCGCGCCTTCGGCTCGAGCCTGAGGACACCCGTGCCGATGCCGAGAAACGGCGTAAAGCGGCGCATGATGCGGACGTCCGGCATGATGATGTTGTGCACGAGGCCGATGTCGGCGATGTACTGGTTGGTCTGGTCGCCGAGAATGTGCGACAGATGAATCTCCGCCGCAAGATTCTCGTTGAGCGAGTAACCGCCCATCGCGGAAATCGCGTTGGCGCCGCCGAAGTCGCCCACCTCCAGGCCGAACTCCCAGTCGTGATTGGTGAAGTCGGTGAGCGAAGGATCCGGGACCGGCAGCAATTCGCCCGATCCCTCGAGCGTGCGCGCCATCTCAGATCGATGCACCCAGCCTTTGACGCCGCTCTCAGCCTTAACCTCGAACCACTCGGTGCGGCGCCGGATGATTTCAACCGAGGCGCCGCGCTCGACCACCTGCGTGACGGGATAGCCGCGTCCGGGTCCGGTATGCAGCTCGATGAATGGATCGACTACCTGAACTTCCAGGCGGTGCTCGGCACCTTGGACCGTTCCTGCATAGAGTATTGGTGCGATCAGTAGTAGGAGCAGGATCGGTCGCATTCAGTCAGTTCACAGGCGCCACGAACGGATCGTTGTAGTACTGCGCGCCGAGATCCAGCCATTCGGACACGAGGCGCAGCTCCGCGGCAGACATGTAACCAACATGACTCGCGCCCGCGACAAACCGGCTGAAGAACCGGTTCGACGCATTGGCGCCTGCCGCACTCATGGACGGGCTGACCGGCACCGGCAACATCGTGATCGGGTCGAGCCTGTCCTGAAGCGCGCCCATATTAAGCTCCTGAAAGTTATCCGGGAACAAAAGTTCGCGGTAGGACGTGATCTGCAGGTTGTTGTCGTTCGATGGGCCGCTCGTGAGTTCGAGCTGACCGGCCGGCAATTGCACGGCCGCGGCGGCATCGCGATTGCTGTGGCAGGTGGTGCAGGTGTGATCCGTCAGCACCGTGCCCGTCACCGGATCGACAGTCTGGCGGAGCTTGTCCCACAGCGGCTGGATGTGCTGCAGGTAATTGATGGTGATGCGGCAGGTCGATTGCCACACGGCGATGCAGTCGCTGCGCGTCGGCGCCGGGGTGGTGAAGGTCGCGTCGTTGTACAGATAGGCAAAATCATTCGCCGCATTCGCCGGGGTGGTCCACACATCGTTGTAAATGACGTTGACGCTCGGGCTGAGCGCGGCGGCGTCGAGCCGCGTGCGCGTCTCGGCCATCGTCTCACCCTGATTGGCAAACAGTGCCGGATCCGTGTTGGGGAAGGGCGCGCCTGTCGTCGGCGCGCCCGGGTTGGCGGCGTTATAAAGACCCGACCGGCCGTGCGGCTGCGGTGGCACGCTGTTCGTGCGATGGCAGCCGTTGCACTTGAGCTCCTCGCCGACCGTGACCTGCAGCCAGTTGTTGTGGCGCGCACTGATGCGTCGGCCGTTCTTGTCGAGCACCGTCAGGGCGAATGCGATGTTGGCGGGGACTTTCACACGCACCGAACCGTCGGGTTCGACCGGCGCGTAACCCACGATTTCGCGCATGAAGTTGGTGGTGCCAAAGGCGTCGTTGTTGATGTCGCGCACGTCGCGATCGGGTAGCGATACTGCTTTCTCGATGCGCAGGAACCGGGCCGGGCGCTCATCTGCAGTCGTCTGCGCCGGGTCGCGAACGCTCGTGATGCCCATTGGCGCGGTGTCCGTGCCGTCGATGTCGTAGACGCTGCCGATGTTGATGATGCCGACGGCTTCGGCGGCGAGCGTCGGGTCGTAGTTGACGGTCGGCACGCGATCAAGAATGACCGGCGGCAACGGCACGGCCTGGGCCAGCACGACGTCGGTGTACATGAAGCCGTCCTGGGGCGCGAAGATCGGCTGCTGCGTGAAATCGTCCGCGTTGTAGACCCACACGCCGTAGATCGGTTGCGATTCCGGCAGCGTCACGATGTTCGAAGACGTGCAGGGGACATCACCCGTGACGTCGTGCACGCGGCAGGGGCTCCAGCTGACGAGAAAACGATTGGTGCCATCCTGCAGCGGGAACACCGAGCTGAAGCGGCCGCCGGGCGATGGGCCGGTGAGCGTGCGGATGTTCGTGTTCGTCAAGCGGTGTTGCGCGGGACCTGCGGCGCCCGCATTCGCGAGCGTCGGATGCATGTTGTCGACGAAACCATTGGCGTCGATCGTGATCATGTCGCCGCCGAGTTGCGTTCCGTCATAGGGACGGATGAGCGACACAATCTTGCCGTCGGGGCGGCTGCGAGGCTTCATGAACTCGATGGTGCTGCCGAGCGTACCGCCAGCAGGCACCGTGCCGGTGTCGTGGCTGTACTTGCCATAGAGGAGCTCGAGGTCCGAACCGTCCGGATTCATCGTATACAGAGTGAAGGCGTCGTTGCCGCCCGTATTGTCCCAGCGCGTGAAGACGATCCTGCCGTCCGGCAGCACCGACGGATCGAGATCGTGGTTCTGGTTGAACGAGACCTGGTGGATGTTGGTGCCATCAGCGTCCATCACGTGCAGGACGAACGCCGGTTCGTTGCGATTCTCGTCCTGCGCATCGAACTGCGGTTTGCCTTCATCGAGCAGGATCGCCTTCGATTGCCGCTGCCGCGTCGAGGAAAAAATGATGCGGCCGTCGGGGAGGTAATGGGGCGCGACGTCCTGGCCCGCGTCGGCAGTGGTATCCGAAGTGATGATGCGCCGGAGCGTGGCGGTCTCGATGTTGTATTCCCAGATGCCCCAGGTCGGCGGATCCTTCAGTTTCGCGTTGGGGTCGATGTGCTTGCGCAGGGCGAACACGACTTTCTTGCCGTCGTAGGAGGTGCTGAGGTCACGCACGTCCCCGGTGCCCCCGGTCACGCCGCCCGTGATGTTCTGCTCCGGCGCCGTGGAATCGGCGCGCGCGCGCACATAGAGGTCGCCGCCGGGGAGCACCGGCAGGAGCTCGCGCGCATCCGGATCCACCTGCGTCGTCGTGCCGCTCGTGAAGTCCGGTGTCGGGCGCTTCACGTACACGATGGCGAAATTGAGCGCCACCGGATCCGGACTCTGTCCGCTCGCAATGTCGACATTGTTACCGCCACAGGCGCCAAGTGAGACGAGGGCGCTCAAGGCACACGTTGCGCCCAGGAGCCGCCGCAGGCGGCGCTCGCTCAAAGCCATGGTGGGAAGCGGAATGTTCATGTGTCAGTCCTTGCAAGAGAACGCTGCCGCGCCGGGGCGCCTGGGACCCTTCACTTCGGGTCCGTGCGGCGGCGGCGCAACGCGAATTTGGCGGCAAGCGGCAGGGCCAGGGGATACGCAATCGCCGACGCCATCGCGAGTGATGAAACCGCGGTCATGATTGACGCGCCTCGTTGAGTGTTCTGTTAACGACATCACAGAAGGTCGCACGCATTCGTAGTGTCCTCGGGCGTCGTCGTCGTCGTCCCGTTTTGTGTCGCAAGTCGCACTTGTCGCTCCGCACTGAATGTGCTCGAAAGCCTGTGATTTACGGCACAAGAATACACGCGCTACATAACGGTTAGATACTGTCTCTGAGTGGAGACGTCGGTGTCTTGAGACAGTTACTTCGTATCCGCGCGGCGGGTATATTCGCCGCCGACTTGGATTGGGCATCCCGGACCTGTAATGGAACACGCCATGAACACGATGAACATCCTCGATGCGAAACGCAGCGCCCGGCAGCAGCCGTGCGTCCGGGCCGTGAGCGTGTTGCTCGCAGCCCTCGCCATGGTCGTGACGGCAAGCGGCGCCGCCGCCGGTCCGCGCGAACAGGCGAAACGCATTCATGATCGCATCGCCGGTGTGCCGCCGAGCGCGGCGACGCTCGATGCGATGGCCACGGACATCACCGCGGGCCGCCCCCAGGACGCCGCCCTCCTCGCGATGGACGCCAGCGCTTTCTATACGGTGACGCTCAAGAACTT
The DNA here is from genome assembly GCA_041486385.1 of Steroidobacteraceae bacterium. Lineage (GTDB taxonomy): Bacteria > Pseudomonadota > Gammaproteobacteria > Steroidobacterales > Steroidobacteraceae > JBGPLJ01. The sequence continues at coordinate 5,930 of JBGPLJ010000062.1, read as the reverse complement.
CGTCACACCCTGGACGAATCGCGATCAGACGGTGTTCGCGCCACTCAATGATTACACCGCGACGGTCATCGGCATGGTGCGCGATGACGTCCCGTTCAACACCGTGCTCTCGGCCGACCTTGTCTATGTCGGCAACTCGAGCCTGGGCCTGCCCGCGTACTCGGTGGCGAACAACGATCTTTATGACCAGATGGAAAGCCAGGGCATCGACCTCAAGACAGGTCTCGTCTCGAGCACGCAGTCCGCAGTCACGGGCCTGCCGCCCAATGCGACCGCGGGCGTCATTACGACGCGCGCCGCGGCGCAGGCCTTCTTCGTCGCCGGCACCAACCGCGCGATGTTCCGCTTCACGTTGATGAATCATCTGTGTCGTGACCTCGAGCAGGTGCAGGACACGACGCGTCCGCCGGATCGCATCCGCCAGGACGTGGCACGCAGCCCCGGTGGCGACAGCCGCATCTTTCTGAATAGCTGCATCGGCTGCCACAGCGGCATGGATCCGATGGCGCAGGCGTTCGCGTACTACAACTTCGATAGTACCGCCGGCCAGATCGTCTATACGGCAGGCACAGTGCAGCCGAAGTACACGATCAACATGGACAACTTCAAGCCGGGCTTCGTGACACCGGACGATCACTGGGATAACCGCTGGCGCCAGGGCCCGAATCAGCTCCTTGGCTGGGATGCAAACCTGGCTGGTTCCGGCAACGGCGCCAAGTCACTCGGCGCGGAGCTCGCTGCAAGCGACGCGTTCGCGCATTGCCAGGAGGAGAAAGTTTTCAAGAACGTCTGTCTGCGCGCGCCCGGCAATGCCGCGGACCGCAGCCAGGTCAATTCGATGGTGGCTTCGTTCAAGTCGAGCAACTACAAGATGAAGCAGGTATTTGCCGACGCCGCCGTGTACTGCATGGGCGATTGAGGGAGATCCGTACATGAACCTCGCAACTGGTTCGAGCCTTGATTCCATGAAGACGCGCGGCACCGGCGTTCGCGCTGTCTTTGGCGCGCTCGCCCAACGCACCGGTTGGTTGCCCGTCCTTGCATTCCTCGCGCTCGCCGCGGGTTGCGGCGGTGGCGCGAGCACGGTGGTGAACCCAATAGTCGATGTGCCGGCTGTGCCGGACTACATCGGTCCGGCCCCTGCGAATGCGGACGTGCAGGCGTTCAAGATCAATCTCTGGCAGAACATCAAGGCGAACAATCGCTGCGGCGCTTGTCACGCCGCCGGCGGCACCGCGCCGATCCTGTTCGCGCGCAACGACGACATCAATCTTGCCTACCAGGACGCGAACGGCGTCGTGAACCTGACGCAGCCCGATCAGTCGCGCATGGTGATCAAGGTCGGCGGCGGCCATAACTGCTGGCTCTCCTCGAACCAGGCCTGCGCCGACATTCTCACGACCTGGATCACGAACTGGGCCGGCGCAGCCGCGGGCGGTGGTCGTCAGATCCAGTTGGTCGCGCCGCCGGACAAGACCGTCGGCAGCACGCGTAATTTCCCTGTCGACTCGAGCGCGTTCGCGAGCACCGTCTACCCGATCGTTCGTCAGTACTGCTCGCGCTGCCACCAGGCTGCGTCGCAGACGCCGCAACAGCCGTACTTCGCGTCAAGCGACGTCGACACGGCCTATGCCGCGGTCAAGACCAAGATCAATCTCGACAATCCGGCGCAGTCGCGCCTGGTTTTGCGCCTGCGCGAGGAATTCCACAACTGCTGGAGCGACTGCGCGGCGAACTCGGACACCATGGAAGCGGCCATCACCACGATGGCGGGCATGGTGCCGGTCACGCAGATCGACCCGGCCCTGGTGGTGAGCAAGGCGCTCACTCTCTATGACGGTACGGTCGCGTCGGGCGGCAACCGCTTCGACAATAACGTCATTGCGCTCTATGAGTTCAAGACGGGCAACGGCAGCACCGCGTTCGATACGAGCGGCGTGGAGCCGGCGGCCAACCTCACCATCTCCGGCAACGTCGAATGGGTCGGCGGCTGGGGACTCAACATCAAGGGCGGCAAGGCTCAGGCGACGACCACGGCCAGCAAGAAGCTCTACGACATGATCAAGTCGACCGGCGAGTACAGCATCGAGGCCTGGATCGCGCCCGCGAACGTTGCGCAGGAAAACGCCTACATCGTGAGCTACTCCGGCGGCACCATGGCGCGCAACTTCACGCTCGCCCAGACCATGTATCAGTACGACGCGTTCGGCCGTTCGAGCAACACGGATGCGAACGGTCAGCCGGAACTCATCACGGCCGCGGCGGATCGCGACGCGCAGGCAGCGCTGCAGCACGTGGTCGTCACCTTCGATCCGGTCAATGGCCGCCGCGTCTATGTGAACGGCGTGAATACCAACGATGCGGATGCGCAGAAGGGCGGCACACTCGGCGACTGGGACGACACATTCGCGTTCGTCGTTGGTAATGAAGTCTCGAGCAACCGTTCGTGGACCGGCGTCGTGAAACTCGTCGCCATCCACAACCGCGCGCTCACCGAGGAGCAGATCAACCAGAACTTCCAGGCGGGCGTCGGCGAGCGCTACTTCATGCTCTTCAACGTGAGCCAGCTCATTAACGTGCCGCAGAGCTACATCGAGTTCGAGGTGAGCCAGTACGACAGCTACGGCTATCTCTTCAACAAGCCGACGTTCATCAGCCTCGATCCGAATGCGATGCCCGGCAACATCACGATCAAGGGCATGCGCATCGGCGTGAACGGAGCCGAGGGCAAGGTCGGCCAGGCCTATATTCCGCTCAACAAGAGCGTGGTCGACGCGCAATACACGGCGCTCGACGGCGAGCGGTTGTCGAATATCGGTACGGTCATTGGCCTGGAGAAGGGCCCGGCCACGGATCTCTTCTTCCTCACGTTCGAGCAGATCGGCACCAACACCCATTCGGTCATCGAAGCGGCGCCGCCGGCGCCGCCGACTCCCGCGGACAACCCGCCGGTGTCGGATGTGGGCCTGCATACCTTCGAAGAGGTCAACGCGGCGATGTCGCAGGCGACGACAGTCCCGACGACCAACGCCAGCGTCGACGCGACCTATCAGACGGTCAAGCAGCAATTGCCGACCAGCGTCAACATCGAAGGCTTCGTATCGGCGCACCAGGTGGGCGTTGCCCAGCTCGCCATCAGCTACTGCAGCACCCTGGTGAACGACACCACGAAGCGCACGGCGCTGTTCCCGGGCTTTGACTTCAGCGCGACTCTCACGAGCGGCGGTGGCGATCTCGTCATCAACCCGCTCATCAGCCGCGCGATCGGCACAGGTCTTGCGTCGCAGCCGAGTGCTACGGCTGTGCACGACGAGCTTGATAACTTGATCGGGCGCCTGTGCCCGGGCAGCACTTGCACCGGTACGCGCACGGCGACAGTCGTCAAAGCGGTATGCGCGGCGGCCATCGGCAACGGCGCGACGCTGATCAAGTAAGCCTTTGTTGTTGAGGACCCGAGCCCCTTAAGGATTTTTTCGAGAGAGAGAGCAGCCATGATTACCTGGCGGAAAAAGTCGAAGCGACGTGGCCTCACACTGAATGAGCCGTTGCGGCATGCCGATCACAAGCGGCCGGTCACGCGGCGCGATTTCATCGCGCAGGGCTTTCTCACAGGAGCTGCGACGGTCGTTGTACCGTCCCTCCTCGGTGGGCTCCTCAAACCGGGCATCGCCAACGCCCTGTCCGGTGACATCAATCCGGGCAACCTCTGCGGTATCCAGGCGGGTGCGGGCAAGATTCCGTTCATCTGCTTCGATCTCGCGGGCGGCGCGAACATCGCGGGCTCGAACGTTCTCGTCGGCCAGGCGGGTGGACAGCTCGATTTCCTGTCGACCGCCGGCTACTCGAAGCTCGGCCTGCCGGGCAACATGACACCCGCCAGCTCGACCACCAATTTCATCGACCAGCAGCTTGGACTCGCGTTTCACACGGATAGCGCGTTCCTGCGCGGCATGATGACCCGGATCTCACCGACAACGGCGGCCCGTATCAACGGTGCAGTGATTCCGGCGATGTCGCAGAACGATACCGGCAACAACCCGCACAATCCGATGTACGGCATCGCCAAGGCCGGCGCCAACGGCCAACTGTTGACGCTGATTGGCTCACAGAGCACGGACTCGGGCGGCAATTCCGCCGCACCTGCCGCCATGATGGATCCGACGATCCGCCCCACGAAGATCGATCGCACCAGCGATGCCACCGGTCTCGTCGACACGGGTGAACTCGCGACCCTCCTGCCGCCGGCGGATACGGTAGCCGTGATGGAGTCCATGGAGCGCATCAGCAAGGCCAAGCTCGGGGTCACCGACACCAAGCTCGATGCCACCAACGACCCGCGAGTCAAGAAGCTCGTGCAGTGTGGTTACGTCAAGGCGGCGGATCTGACGGAACAGTTCAGCAGTCCAGCCGCTCTCGATCCGACGAAAGATCCATCCATCAAGGGTCCGACCGGCATCTTCACCGACGCCGAGTTCGCTTCCGACAGCGAGTTCTCCAAGACCGCTGCCGTCATGAAGCTCGTGGTCAGCGGCTACGCGGGCGCGGGCACGATTACGATGGGCGGCTTCGACTATCACACGGGCGACCGCATGACGGGTGAAGCGCGCGATTTTCGCGCCGGCGTGTGCATGGGTGCGTGCCTCGAGTTCGCGGCACGGGCCGGCAAGCCCCTGATGCTGTACGTTTTCAGCGACGGCTCGCTCAACAGCAACGGCACGATCGACAATTCGACGGGCGGGCGCGGCAAAGGCGTGTGGACGGGTGATAACCAGTCGACCGCCGCCTCATTCTTCCTAGTGTTCGATCCGAACGCGCGTCCTACGCTGTTCGCGGGTGGTGGCAAGACACCGGCGCAGCACCAGCAGATCGGTGCCTACCGCGCGAGCGGCGACATTGAGACTTCCTCCAGCCCAGCCGCGAACGCGGTCAATTTGCTGGTCGAAACGGTGCTCCTCAACTACATGGCGTTGCACGGGGAGCAGGGAAATTTCACCTCTGTCTTCCCGAACAATGGCCTCGGCAGCGCGACCCTGCGAGACAGCCTGACCGCGTTCAATCCGATCGTGAACGGCGTGATTGGCGGCTGATCGACCGGCGCAGCGCCCCGCGCCGCGCTCGGGTCCCGCCGATGCTCGAGGTCCGACCCGGTCGGACCTCTTTTCGTTTGCTCACCGGCGGGCCCAAAAGGTCCGTAGTCGCCTTCGGTTTTAGCGCCATCTCATTGAGTTGTAGCGCAAAAATGCCGTGCGTCCGGTTGACACTGCGACTGAACATATGCCAGCTTACGGGCGCTGCAAAAGGGCAAACTCGTCGCAAGGCGAGGGCGCAAAGCTTCCGGTCCGAAGCCTTGGCGGACAGCGGGGTTGCCAGTTGGGTTGCCATTCATTGAGCCAATCGATCAGCCAATCGATAAGCGACAGTCGATCGGGAGCGCGCATACGCACCTCAGGGGCGTGCGTGCGCCTCGTATTGCTGTTCCTCGCTGCCCTGGCAGCGGCGTTGCCGGTGGCGGCCGCCAGCCGATTGAAGGGTCAGGCTGCACCCGATTTCGTATTGAAGTCGCTGAGCGGCGAGAACATCCGCCTGTCCGAGTTTCGTGGCCAGGTCGTGCTGATCAATTTCTGGGCGAGCTGGGCCGGACCGTCGCGCATGGAGATGCCACGCCTGGAGAAGATATCCGCGACCTATCGCGGCAATGGCTTCGTGCTCCTCGGGGTCAACATGGATGACACCGAGTCGAGCGCCTCGAACTTTGCCACGGCTTACGGGATCACATATCCGCTGCTGCTTGATGTGCGCAAGGAGGTCGTGCGCCGGTATGCGGTGGAGACCGTACCCGTCACGGTGCTCATCGATCGCAGCGGCACCGTCCGCTACGTGCACAAGGATTATCGCGTGGGCGCGGAACAGACCTACGTCGCCGAGATACG
>JBGPLJ010000061.1:0-13634 GCA_041486385.1 Steroidobacteraceae bacterium | reverse complement strand
CTGCGATGCGGCAGCACATGTATGTCATTGCCGATGCCCTGGCTGGCGCTATTGCCAAGCAGTTCCCCGAAAAATTCAAATAACCAACTTCCCTCTCCCCCTTCTTAGGGGGAGAGGGTTAGGGTGAGGGGGATCGCTACATCTTCTCCGCAGCGCGCTGCGCCAGAGCCAATGCAGTGAAAGTTGGATTGACGCCGCCGCTGGTTGGAAAGAGGCCCGGGCCGGCGACGTACAGATTGCGTACGCCGTGCACGCGCCCGTAGGAATCCGCGACCGATGTGCCTGGATCACGGCCCATGATCGTGCCGCCCATGATGTGCATCGCGCCGCGCGAGCCGGACCAGATTTCCTGTGCGCCGGCTGCCGCAAACACTTCCTTGCCTTCGGCGAGTGACGCCTCCCATAAGCTCGTCGACTCGGGAGCCGCATCGTGCGCGACGCTCGCGATCGGTTCGCCTTGGGCATCGCGTTCACTTGCCAGCGTGACGCGATTGTCCGCGACGGGCAGATCCTCGCAAACAGCCGTCATGCCCGCGAAGTGCTGGACCGCGCGCTTCATGAAGGGCGCGACGGCATCGCCGTAGAGATCCGGCCGCGTCGTGGAGATGCCGAGCAGGTCGTTCGGCTTCACGGCCTGCGCGATCATCCATTGATAACTTCCGAATGCGCCGCGCTTCGCATGCGTCTCCTTCGGGTAACTGTCCTGATTGACGAGCTGGCCACCAAACGCGCCCATGTAGGGTTCGGTGCGCTCCTCGAAGAACCCGTAAACGAGACCCGCCGAGTGCGACATGATGTACCGCCCGAGGACGTCGTTCGCATTGCCGAGTCCGTGCGGATGTTTTGCATTTGCTGAAGCCAGGAGCAACCGCGGATTCTCGACGGCGAATGCCGCGAGAATTACCAGGTCCGCTTCAAGGCCGCCGCGCGTATCTTTTGGCCCCTGCACGTACTCGACGCCAATTATGCGGGCCCCATCCTCGCTCGTGAGTATCCTTGTGACGCGCGTCGCGTGATGGATCGTGGCACCGGCCGCCGTGGCCTTGGGCAGATGAATCGTCAGCGGATTGGCGAGCGCACCAATCGGACAGCCGGCATCGCACCAGCCATCCCAGATGCACGCGGCGCGCCCATTGTAGGGAGCGCTCGTGACCGCGAGCGGCAACGGAGCCGTCTTCTTGCCGAGCTTTTCGAAGCCGCGTGCGATGACCTTTCCCTGGCCGAAGACCGGCACCGGACCCATCGGATACGGCGCGCCCGGCGGCCGCCAGCTTTCCTGCTTCGCGTCGCCGGAAATTCCGGCTTCGAGCTGCACCTTGTCGTAGTACGGCCGCAGTTCGTCGTAGCTGATTGGCCAATCGAGCCCGCGCCCGAATCGCGAGTGCATTCGAAAGTCATCGGGGTGCAAGCGCGGCCAGACCGCATAGTGATGCGTCGCGCTGCCGCCGGTGCCGAAGCCCGCGTTGAATCCGTGCCCGACCGGTCGCGAACCCGTTTCGATGACGCGCGCGCCGCTCCACTTCAAGCGTCGTGCCCAGAGCGTCGAGCTGACAAGATCACCGGCCGTGCGCTCGGGGCCCGCCTCGAGGATCGCGACTGTCTTGCCTTTCTCCGCGAGGCGCGCGGCGATCAAGCTGCCGGTGGCACCGGAGCCCACAATCAACGCATCGACATGTCCGGCAGGCATTGGCGTCGGCACCTATGCGCCCCAATTGGAGGGCGGCACGATATGCGGCATGTACGGAACACCGAGGGACGCAAAGCCGTGCGCAGTGCCGTATGTGACATCGATGGCATCGCTGCGCACGACAAAATAGAAGAGCGGCAGAGGCGGGCCCTGCCAGTCCGCAATCTTGCTCGCGGCAAAATCGGCGACCAGGGCCTTGGATTGCTCTTCGGTCAACACGCCGAAATCTGTGCCATGCCGTTGGCGGGCGGCCGCATTGAGCGCCTTCAGTCCGCTGCGATAGAAATCGACAAATGGTGGCGGCACGCCGAGATATCTGATCATCAGCATGTTCTCACCGGCCGGCACCGAGAGCTGATGATCGATGTAGTGCACGAGCCCCGCCTCGGAGCTGCCCGGCACGAGCAAATCACCCAGCAGTCGAAGCGCCGCCTCTTCGCTGATCGTCAAGGTCCGCAAGGGCACATCGCCCTTCGCAGCCTCGGCCGGCGTCATGCGCTTCTCGCAGCCGCCCACGATGAAAGGCAGCAGCAGCGCCGCGCCTGCGCCCCGGCATACGAACTCGCGACGCGAAAAGAATTCCAAAGAACCCGAACTCCGCAAACGCTAGAACGAGTACTTCGCGCTGATGCCGTACCAACGCGGCGGCTGATACGACACCTCATTGCAGCCGCAGAGCGTCGCCAGGTCGAAGCCCTGGATGCCGGCCTTCTCATCCGTCACGTTGCGGACGTCGAACGAGAGGTTCCACGCGTCATTGCTCGATGCCCAGCCGAGTCCGAGATTGACCATCGTGTACGCCGGGAACGCGTCCGCGTCGAAGTTGCGCAGGTTGTAGAAGAATTTGTCCGAATAGTTCGCCGAGCCGCGGACGTTCATGCGGCCGCTGAGCGCGGGCCATTCGTAGCGTAAGGTCACGGAGGCCTGGAGCTCCGGTGCGTAGGTCGGCTTGACGTCGCGCGGCGGCAAGGGCGAGCCAAAACGCAACGGGATGTCCTTTACCGTGGCATTGAATTTCGACACGCCCACGATCAGATCGAGACCGTCGGCGAGGTTGGTCTGCAGCTCGAGCTCGCCACCGATGTTCTTGGCGTTGGCATTGATGACGACGCCGCCGACACCGACGAACAGGAAGGCCTGATAGTCCTTGTAGTCGTAATAGAAGAGGCCGCCGTTGAGGCGCGTGCGCCCGCCCTGCAGGGTCGACTTGAAGCCGACTTCGTACGCCAGCAACTTTTCCGGATTGTACGGCAGCGACGCGTTGCCGCCCGAGCCGAGGTACGAACCGAGGAGCGGCGCGTTGTAGCTTCCCGCCTTCACGCCGCGGTTGATGCCGCCGTAGAGGAGCAGGTTCTCGTTCGGCTTGAACTCGAGCTGCGCCTTCGCGGCCCACAACCCTTGCGTCTTGCTGTCGGAGAAGAGGAACGGCGCGCCGGGCAGCGGCACGTTCGGCAGCGCGGCGCCTTGATTCACCGTGAAATTGCCCTGCGAGATGAAAAATCCAATGTCCGTCGAGAAGTCCTTCTTCTCGTTGATGTAGCGGCCGCCGAGAATGCCCTTCAGCTGATCGGTGAAGGCGTATTCGAGCTGGCCGAATGCGCTGAATGACTTGGTCTTCAGCGTCGAGACGACACCGATGTCGAACGGCGCGCCGAAGAGCGTATTGATGATGCTGTTTACCGGCGCCTTCAAGCCGTTGTCCGAGTGGTTATCGATGTCGAGGTAGTACACGCCCGCGACCCAGTTCGTGCGGTCCGAATTGCCGGCGAGCCGCAGCTCCTGCGTGACGCTCCTGGCGTCGACGCCTGCGTAGTTCGCGAGCTGGTTCACCGGCGCCGAATCCACGTCGATGAAGAGCAGCTTGTTGTACTTCTTGTAATCGGTCACGGACGTGAGCGACACGCCGTTGGCGAACGGCCATTCGAAGCGCAGGTTCACGCCGGTGGTCTTGGTATCGCCCTGATGCTTGAAGGCGAAGTCACCGCTCGTCGTCCAGCCGGCGCCGTCCGGGTCCTTGTAGCCAAAGAAGTCACCGCCCGCTACCGCGCGGCCCGCGAGGCCGATCCCGGCGCCCGGCAGCAGCGCACTGCCGTCGATCGCATTGCCGCCGCCATCGCCAGCGCCTTGCATGGTCAGGCGTGTCTCGCTGGCCGGGGTGTCGATGACATTGGTGAGCTCGCCTGTCGGGTCAACGACACCTATGGTTGATTTCGCTTGATAAGGGCCGGTGGCAATCTTGGAACGAGCGTAGTTGACCGATATTCGAAACAAACCTGACGCGCCCGCCTTGAAGTCGAGCGTGCCGCGTCCGGCGATCGTGTCGTCGTCACCCATGTCGGCGCCCGCTCCGGCGCCCGGCGACAAACTGCCGAGGCCTGTCGGTGCCTGGGAAGGGTAGAGATTCTTGAGGTAGCCATCGTGCTTGCGATACAGAACCGCAACTCGGCCAGCTACGCGATCAGAGAAAGGACCACCGATGGCTGCTTCGACGCGCGTGTCGAATGCATTCGTCGGGCTGTCGAACATGCCAAGAGTCACGTCCGTGAAAGCCGAAACCTTGTCGAAGCTCGGCTTGCGCGAGATGTAGTGCACGAGGCCGCCCGTCGCATTGCGGCCGAAGAGCGTGCCCTGCGGGCCTTTCAGAATTTCGACGCGGTCGATGTCGTACACACCAAAGGTCTGCGCCTGCGCGATGGCGATGTAGCCCTCGTCGAGGTAAACGGCGTTCGGCGCTTCAACAATATCGTTGAAGTCGTTCTGCGTGACGCCGCGGATGGTGAACTGCGTATTCTGGCCGGCGAGGTTGCCGGAAATGTGCACGCCGGGCGTGAACGCCGCGATGTCGAAGCTCGATTTCACGCCGAGCGCTTCGATCTGTTCGCCCGAGAAGGCCGCGATCGAAATACCGACGTCCTGGATGTTCTGCTCGCGTTTCTGCGCGGAGACCACGACCTCCTCGAGGATCGACGACGAAGGTGTGGGTGCGGGTTCCGCCGCAAGCACAGGTGCGGCGATCAAGACGGTGAGAAGCGCGGTCAGCAGCTTGGCGACGCGTTTTGGACACAGCATGTGTCAGCTCCCTTGATGAAGGATGTAACGGTAATCTCTGGCGCAAACCGGCTGCCGTGAGGTCAACGCTCACCGCAGCTAAGAACGGGCTCGGCTTTTCTTATCTGTAATTTAATGATTACTTTACGCTGCTATTGCGACCGAATTTGCTTTCGTTGTCAACTATCATGGTCATTAAGAAGATTCGATGGAGAGGGCCCATGGGACGAAGCAGCAGCCGCAAGACCGGCCAAAAGATCGCCATCGATCGGCATTGGCATCTGGCGACCGACGCGCTCGAAGTCGGTGTCACGGAGGTGGAATTCGCCATCTTCCGCACCGCCGCGGCGTTCGAGCGCTGGCAAGCCGATTGCCTGGGTTGCTGCGTGGCGCAGCCGTACTCGGGGACGGAAACCGCCGTGCTGCATGTTGTGCGCATGCACGAGCGGCCGAAGAGCATTTCGGAGATTTGCCGGCTGCTGAAGCGCGACGATGTTGCCAACATCCAGTACGGCATCCGCAAGCTCCTGAAGGCGGGGCTGATCGCAAAGGCCGACAAAGCAGGCAGCAAGCGCGACGTTACCTACATCGTCTCCGCCGCGGGCCGGGACGTCACGGATCGTTACGCGGCCTTTCGTCGCGAGCTGCTGATCTCGATGACGCGCACGTCCGCTGCGGGCATCGACTTCGAGGCGATCGCCCGCACCCTCAATATGATGGCGGCGCTCTACGACCAGGCGTCGTGCATCGCGGCTACACACCGCGTCGCCGACTAGTTCCCATTCCCTCTCCCGCTTGCGGGAGAGGGTTAGGGTGAGGGTGCTCATTCTCGTCGCCGTCAGCACGTTGTGCCTTTAAGCAATTGCTTCATCGTTGAGCGTAGCAACATGCGTGAATACAAACGATGAAACCCCAGCAGCAGGCTGAACCCACCGCTCATACGCGCTGATCCGCTTGCGCCGCGCTTTGCTGCCACCGCCGACCCGAACTGCAGCAAGGTCCCTCCGGACTCCTGCGGCGTGACTCGAAACCACGAGCGCGTCCTGCCGAACCGGTCGCTCATCAGAAGTTGCGTCTCTGTGCGCGCTGAAATCCGCCACACGGCAAACGAATCTCGCAATCCTGCCACCAATTGCCGCGCTTCTTCATCGCTCGACGGCGATCCCGCCAGCACACGCAAAATCAGGCGTTCGATCCGAAACAACGGCGCTGTATAAAATGCAATGACGTATTCGGAGAGCGACACCTGCCGATCGATGGGCAGCGAAAAACAGTCCCCATAGCCGTTCCACATTTCAGGATGCGTGCCACCGCGATGCGTCTTGAGCAGCGCGTCCTCCGGCAAAGACTCTTGCACTACGGTATTCATTGTCGAAAGAGTCTAGACTCCGCGCATGTATATCGAGATGTTTTCGCAGATGAAGAAGCAACTGGGCCAGCTCGAAAAGTGGCTCGGGACCGCCGCCGAGTACGCGAAGGCCAAATCGTTCGATCCGAACATTATTCTTGGCTTCCGTCTCGCGCCCGATCAATTCTCGTTCGTGCAACAGGTGCAGACCACCTGCGATACCGCAAAGCTTGCAGCCTCGCGCCTGACCGGCAAGGCTGCCGAATCGCATGCCGATACCGAGCAAACACTCGACGAGCTTCGCGCGCGGATTCGCTCGGTCATCGGGTACCTCGACGGCTTGTCGGCGAAGGACTTCGAGGGCGCAGCCGCGAAGGTCATTACCCAGCCTCGCTGGGAGGGCAAGTGGATGACCGGCGCGGACTACTTCATCGAACATGCCGTGCCGAATTTCTACTTCCACCTCACGACGGCCTACGCAATCCTCCGCCATATCGGTGTCAAAGTGGGCAAGCGGGACTATCTCGGCGCGCTCAGCCAACGCGCACCCTGAGTGGAGTTGCCGTGCGTGTAAATATCACGCGAGTGCGATAGCCAAGTCTCCCCACAATACGCAGCAGAAGATCGGTCGATACGTCCTGCGTGTTGCGATTGAGGATGGCGGTCATCCGAAGCAGAGACCGCGCGCCATTCAGTATTCGTTTACGGCACCAGCCGCCGCGCGTGCAGCGCATCCCACGCCGTGAGTGCGGGCTTCGCGTTGAAATCGCTGTCGGTGAGTCCAATGCTGATGAACAACGGCAGATTGGGCGGGAACGGCGCCGGGAAGGACGCGAGATCGATGTCGGCATACTCGAGCTGGATCACGGCGCTCGCGCGCACGCTGTCGAGAAGCAGAGCGTGGCGCGTGATGTAGCGCGCCTGCATGTCAGGGCTCGAGACGACTGACCCGACCGAGGCGCTCGTCCACCCGCCCTCGACGACCATCACGGGAAGCGTGCGGCCGTTAAGGAGCCGCGTGTAGTAGTTCGAGGGAATGCTCTCGGGCTGGGTGAAAGCGAAGTACGGATACGATGAGAGTCCCAGGACTTCGGTGAAAGGAAAATCCTGAAAGTCCTGTTCGACACCGGCGTAGCTGCCGCCCGTCAATCCACCCCACGCGGTTTCGACCTGCACGCTGCTCATGAGCGGCGCCGCGCGGCCGGCGGCGCGCAGATCCGTGGCGGCATCGTTGGCTGCTTGTACAACGGCTGAGTACAGGGCCGCGGTTCCCGCCGCGCGAATCAGATTGGTTTCAGCGACGAGCCCTAAGAACTCCGGATGGTACTTGCGCTCAAATGCGAGTACGTAGGCGCGATAAACCTGCTGGACTGCGGGCTCGGTGATGCTCCGCCCAAGCGCTCGCAACTGCGGCGCTTCCTCGCCGCGCGAGAGGCCATCCGTGAGATCCGCCATGAAATAGAGTTTCAGTCCCTTGCCGCGAAGGTACTGGATGAGTGCGGTCTTGTCGCGATCGAGGATGGCATCGGGCGTCATGCCGGCGAGCAGGTCGGTCCACGGCAATTCCTCGTGGATCGCGGCAATCTCGCCGCGCGTGCTCCAGAGATCGATGCCCTGCAGAACCACCTGGACACTCGGGCGCGGTGGAAGCGACGAGAAACCCATGCTCCAGCTTCGCGTCGGCGCTGGCGGAGTGTTTGATGACGATCCACCGCCACCGCAGCCCGTCGCGCTTGCAAACAGAATTGCAGCAGCAATGGCCAAACCTATTCGGCGAATGACCATTCCATGGCACGCCACTCTGTGATTCATGGCGATATCGTATCTCCGTTCCCTCTCCCCCGTCTTCGGGGGAGAGGGTTAGGGTGAGGGGGCTTCAATCAGCTTCACGAGCGTACACAGCGCGTGATTGAGCGGCGCAGGTACGCCGAGCTCTGCAGCGCGGCGCGCGACGTAGCCATTGAGCGAATCAATTTCCGTACGCCGGCCGCGCTCGACATCCTGCGCGGTCGATGACCGGGCGCCGGTCATCTGGGTTGCAATCGCCATGGCGCTCGCGAATGCCGCCTCCGCATCGGCCATCCCGGGAATGACGACCCCAGAGGCACGTGCGACCGTAAACACCTCATCGACGACCGCTCGCATCAATGCGCGCGCGTCGCCGCTTTCCGCAATTCGTCCGTAGCGTGCGCGACCGAGTGCCGAAATTGCATTGAGCGCGCAGTTCGAGACGAGCTTCGCCCACAGCTCGCCACGAATGTTGTCCGATATCCGGCACGGCACGCCGGCCCGTTCGAAGACCGCAGCGATGCGCTCCGTCTCAGCGCCCGGCGGGCCCAACACCAGATCGCCCCGGGCGAGGTGTTTCACCGTTCCCGGTTCGGGCGTGGACGCCGCGACGTACACCACGGCGGCGAGAGCCCGGAGGCCGGACGCAGCGCGAATGCGATCGACGTTGTCGACGCCATTCTGCAAGCTCAACACGATGGAGCCGGGCTCAACGACGTGGGCGAGCTCGCGAGCCACGGCGGTCGTGTCGCCGCTCTTGACGCAGAAGAGCAAGAGCTGCGCCCCGCGTACCGCACTCAGTTCGGTCGAAGCCTCGACAGCGACGGCCTCGCGAAACGACGCGGTATCAAGGACGAGACCGGTCTTCCGCACGGCCTCAACGAACGCCGGTCGGCCAATCAAGACGACCGGAGCGCCCGCACGCGCCAGCATCCCGCCGTAGAATCCGCCGACCGCACCCGCGCCAACAACGGCGACCTTCGGCCATACGACACGGCTCATATTAGCTCGGCGTCGCCTGAACAAAGCGACGAAAGACCAGAAGAAGCGGCAGCAAAAGCCACAAGGCGGCAACCGCATAGACGACGTCGAGCCAGACCAGCAGAAAATGGATGGCGGCCGCAGCAAGAGCGAAGATCGCAACGGTTGTGGTCACGGCTACCACGATCAATGCGCGCGTCGAGTAGCCCTGCGAGCCGAAGAGCAGCAAGAGATAGCAGCTTGCGAATACGACGACGGCGGAAACGCCACCCGATGGGCGCGTAATGACCTTGCCTGCGAGCAGGGAGTTGGCCGCCAGGGCGTGAATCTGGGCGCCTGCCATGGGACCGAACGGTGTATCAAACGTGTCTGCTTTCGAGTTCTCACCGATGAACACGAATCGACCCTCGATGTGCGATGGATCCTGCAACAGCGAATCGAGCGTCTTGTACACCTTCAACGCCAGGTCGGTAGCCGGGACGAAGCGCAGCAAACGATCCTCGGGTACGGAAAGTTTGTCGCCGATGATGCTTTTCGCAGCGACCAGACTGAGCGCAGGCCGGTTCTGATCGTCCTCCCAATAGAGCGGAACGGAGCGAACGCGATTGTCGGCTTCGGCCAGAGCCATCGCATGGCCGGAGGGCCTGTTTGCGAGACACGGCAGTGTGGCCGGTGGATCGGTCGTCGCCCGCACGAAGTCATTGCCATCGGGGCTTCGCTTGTACGCAAACGGAAGGACCACCGGGCCCGTGAAACCCGCGAGCGAACTGCAGAAGAGATTGTCGCTGTCACTCGACCCCTCGTAGGCGATGTCGAATGCGAGGCCGAGTGCCTTGCCACGCTTTGCGACTTCGATGACGCGGCGATCATTGATCCGGAGTCTCTCGCGGGTAGCGCCGGCCGGATGCTCGAGGAGCACGACCGCGAAACGCGCCTTGTCCGACATTGCCGGGTCGATCAGCCAGTAGCGCCAGTCGCCGAATGCGAGCGGCACCAGCCACATGCGGCCGCTGGCTGCGCCCGTCTCGTAGCCGGTGGGCATGCGTTTCCAGACCAGGAGATCCGTAGCGCTCGCAATCGCGAAAACACTGCAGTAGATCCCGAGGAAGACGATGAAGCTCCATTGCGCGCGGCGCGCCTCGGGACGGCGCAACACACGCCAACTGATCCAGGCCGCGAATGCGAGCGGCAGCGCGATCCACAGGATCTGCCATGGCGCGTCGAAGAACCTGGACTGCAACCAGCCGCTGAACTTGGCGACGATCGCGGTCGGAATGGCGAGGACGGCGCCATCGATCAGATGGTCGCGCCATCGCGAGAGGATCGCAGGGGCGGGCTTCGCCGCCGGTTTCTTTGGCATAACTAGTTCGTGCAGGTCACGGTCGCGATGGCGTCGCACCCAGGGTCACTGCACACCGCGTTGTCACCGATGACTCGCGTCGGTGTCTGCGCGCCGACATCCGATGCGACCGTGAAATTGCTCGCCCGCACGTAATTCTGCGAGCGGCAGAAGGCGTCGGCGGCGGGCTGACCGCACTCGGTGCCCCAGTGCAGGCAGTAGTCCAGGCGTTCGTTGCCGACCACGGGATTCTCAAATGCGCGCGACGCCGGTTGTACCGCCATGGCCGCGCCCATTGCGGCTCCATGCCCATGTCCGTACGGTTGCGCGACTGCGGCTGGTGGCACGACTGCCGCAGCGGCCGCGCCGTTCCCGCCTGCTGGAGCTGCCGGCGGCGCAACGTAGTATTCCGCGCCATGGAGCTTGGTCGATCGCCAAGTCTGATATTTCCCGATGGCAGATGCATCGAGATTGTATGTCTTGTACGACTGCGTGAGCGCGGAGCGTGCGGCCTCGTCCTTGGGATGGCTCAGTGCGGAGTACCACTTCGCCCGGAGGTCGGCCTGCACAGCCGGCGTGGCTGCGGCGCCGAGCTGCGACGCATCCAGGCGCGCGTAGACTACGGCGACGCGCTTCAAGGTGCCCCCGGGGATCGGAGTTACAACTGCCGCTCGATAATTGATGAACTGGCCGTCGGTCAGCGTCTGCGACGACTGGTCGGTCTTCTTCTCGACCGTGGCTTCGCCTTCAATGACGAACGCGTTCGTCGCGTCGGGCTCGCCGCGCACCACGGTCAGACCGAATTGCGTGTGCTTCGCGAGCAACGCGTACGGCCCGCCCTGCACGGACGGATCGCCTGTTGCATCCCCCGGCGAGTCGGGCGCGACCGTGGCGACAACGGTTCCGGCATTCAAGTCCACCGCACACTTGGTGCGAGCCGTCGCGCTGTTGATGATTGCGTCGAACCGCTCCGACAGGGTTTGCGTGGCTCCGCTCGCGCATTCGAGCTGAATGCTGGCGTCGGGCGATTCGCCGAACAGTTCGTCCGCATCGTTGAGCGGCATGCCAATGGCCACCGTCCCATCGATGGGCGGATCGGCGAAGTCACGTTGCACCCTGACGTTGCCGGAGACCTTGACGACGGTGACGCCGGCGGCCCATGCGCCTGCCGCGAGGGAGCAGCCGATAGCGAATGCGATGAGAGCTCTCATGACAACCTCCTTGTAGGCCCGATGACTGGCGCTAATTAGCGCGCAAAACGGGCAGGCTGTCCATTAGTCGATCGCTTGAGTCACTCGACAGGCCGGGAATCGGCGACAACCCCAGAATGCCTGGCCGGCAGTCACGCCCTTCCTGGCTTCACGACGGACCATCTCCGATCCACATCGCGGACAGGAGGGCGCGGACGCAGAGGAGGGCGCGATTTCGCACTTATCAGCGAACAGCTTTGCGAGTCCGGCGCCGTCGATCAGCTCAATATTGCGCCCCCTCGCAAAGTCCTTTGCGTCATACGTGAAGGTGCCGCTTGTCACGACGAATCCGCCTTGAGCTTTCTCCGCGGCCATCACCCCGAAGAGCTCGCGCACGATGGGGACCCGAACTTGGCGTGAACGCCATTGCTTGCATTGAACGAGGAAGCGCTCGCCGCCCTTCTTCAGGATGAGGTCGTATCCGCCGTCGGCGCCGTTGCCACCGGTTTCGACAACGTCGTAGCCGCGCTGTCGAAACGATTCTCTGATCAGCATCTCGAAGTCGCGCGAGCTCATGCGGTCGATGCCGACGGATCCGAGCTTGTTAGAGAGGAAGGCGAGGCCCGCTCCCACGAACCAGGGGAGTCGCGACGCGATCTCCATGAAGTCTTCGAATGTGCTTTGGCGTCTCGCCATGACCGCACCCGCGTGTCTTCCAATGACGCAATCGTGACCTGGCGGTCACGACTGAGACGTTACGAGCGTCGACGGTCCGGATGCGTGTCTTGCGTCACGATTTGTTTCGGGTGAAGAAACATTCGCGCGCCGGCGGATATGCGCCGGCGCGCGAATGGCGGTCCCCGGTAAGGAATGGACCGTTGTGCACCTCGGGCACTGCAGCGTTACTGCACCGAGCTCGGGCGATAAAGCGCCGCCAGCACCGGCGCGTTGACGTCCGCGATCGCGCGCCCGACCGCCTCATCGACGCAGCGCTGGTAGTTCGTGCGCATGTTCAGATCGACGTCCACTTGCGGCTCGCACACGGCGCGCGCTGCGGACTTGATCCGGGAATAGAGCGTCGCCGCTCCGGCCTGGTGGCTGAGATTGAGGTCCGAGTAGCTCACGGTGCGCTGTGGCGGGTTGTCGCTGTTGGCGGCGCCGAAAGCGAGCCCGGTTACGGACACGAGGGCAATGAAGGCAGCAATTCGGTTGGCGGTGTTCATGGCACATCTCCCTATGAGTGATCTGGTGTGGCGGCCCGGAGTATTCCGGGGTGAGGAACAGGTTAGGCATCCAGGGCGGCCCGGAAATCGGCAAACCTCCCTATTTTTCGTGGCGTGACACCTAATTTGCGGGAACCCGGCCCTATCGATCTGCACGCAGCGATTTCGCTAAGATGGGAGCCGAGGGAGACGCACATGGAACTGCTCGAGCGTGAGCAAAATCTCGCCGACCTGACGGAATGGTTCCGCGCGACGGAGAGCGGCGGATGCATAGCGCTATTGGGCGGCGAAGCGGGCGTTGGCAAGACGTCGCTCCTGCAGGACTTCTCGCACCGAATCTCCAAGGCGCGCGTGCTTTGGGGCGCCTGCGATGCGCTCTTCACTCCGCAGCCTCTCGCGCCGCTACACGACATCGCCCGCCAAACGCGCGGTGCGCTGCTCGCGACGCTGAGTTCCCAGGCGAACCCCGATTTGATCTTCGCAGTGACGCTCGATGAACTGGCGCGGTCACCGACGCTCGTCATCTTCGAGGACGTGCACTGGGCGGACGAGGCGACACTCGATCTCGTCAAGTTTCTCGGACGGCGTATCGAGCGCACGCACGCCATGCTCGCCCTGTCCTACCGCGACGAGGAGATCGGTGCACGGCATCCTTTGCGATTCGTCATCGGCGACCTGCCGCGCGCGTCTACGCACCGCATGTTGCTCGCGCCGCTTTCGGAATCCGCCGTGGCGCAGCTCGCGACGCGGGCGAAGCGCTCACCGAAAGATCTGTACGCGATCACCGGCGGCAATCCGCTCTTCGTGAGCGAAGTGCTCGCTGCAGGCGGCGACACCGTGCCGGTGACGGTACGCGATGCCGTCCTTGCCCGCGCGGTCCGGCTCTCTCCGGCCGCGCGGGAAATCGCGGAGCTCGTCAGTGTCGTGCCGGGAAGGGCGGAATCGTGGCTCCTCGAGCAGGCCGTGAAAACGGACCCTGCGGCCATTGAAAGCTGCCTCAGCATCGGCATGGTGCGCCACGAGGACGGCT
>JBGPLJ010000060.1:0-13704 GCA_041486385.1 Steroidobacteraceae bacterium | reverse complement strand
CGGGCGCCGCAATATCTTCCACGCCAATCGACGGGTAGTTCTTCACGTCCGCGGTCTTTTCCTCGACCGTCGTGAGACTGGCAAGAGCGAGCACCAGGGCGCGCACGCGACTCGCATCCGCGGGATAGCCTGCGCGTTCCCTGATGGTCCATTCGTTATTGCTGATCTCGAGCGTGACGCTGCGCTTGGCACCCGCGCGCGTGATCTCGATCGCCTTGATATCGGCTGTTTTCAGCTGCGGAAACATCTTGACGCCCACATCGACGTCGCGTGGCAGATGCCGCTGGCTCGAAACCCAGAGCGCCGCCGCGATGATTGCGAGCGCCACGCCGATCAACAGATAGAGGCGGCGTTCGGTCATGCGGCCCTCGCGGGCGTGCCCATGGTGCGCCGGCGGGTGCGCCGGGCAAGGACCAGGAATCCGGCGATCGCAACCAGCAGCGGCATCAGAGCGATGTTGAGAACCTTGAGCCAGGTGCCAAGGCGCTCAATGTTCTGCGCGAGTCCGTGCTGCACCTCGCGCAGCTCCTTGCGAATGCGCATCCGATCGGCCTGAAAGCTCTCGACTTCCTTCTGCTGTTCCGGCGTCAGAATGAGCGATGACTGATCGCTGCGCCGGGATTGCAGCTCGCCGAGCTTCTGTTCCGCGGTCGTAAGCTCGCGCTCCAGCTCCTGTTCTTTCGCCCGGAAGCGATCGTCGGCCTGCCGCCGCAACTCCTCGACGCGCGTAAACGGACGCTGATAGCTCGCGCGCCCACGAATGCTGATGAGGTCCGCGCTGCCCGTGAGATTGTCGAGCGCGTTCTGCACGAAGTCGCCATTCGAGGCGAACGCGGTTGCGAACCGCTGCCCGAAGAGATCGCGGTTGCGCACCCACATCATGTCGGCGAGCAGATCGGTGTCGGCGACGAGGATAATGTTCGCGGGCTGCTTCGAGACTGTCAGATGAGCGCTGGCGGCCGTCGGGATCGCAGGAGCGCCCGGCGTCTGCGTCGCCGCGTCCGCAGGCGCGCCGTTCGGGAAAGCCGAGTTCAAGGTGCCGCTGAGACGGGCCGCGATGATGTAACGCTTGCCCGTCGGCTTGAAGCCGTCGCGCAGCGTCGCCGGATCGGTCGCCGCGACCACGCGTTCTAGCGGCAGGATACCCGCCTGATCGCTTGACTGAATGAGCGGCTCCAGCTCGATCTTGGCATCCTTGCGCTTGTCGAAGTGACCCGCCGAGTACACGTTGATCATCTCGAGCTGACTCGTCACGACGTCCTGGTGACTCAGGCTCGCGGCGGGCAGCCCAAGAATGGCAATGTGGCGCACCGGTGCGGAATCCTGACCGGTCGAGACGCTGAGCCCGGTCGCGAGATCACCGACGACCTCGTTCGGCTTGAAGTCGACGCCCCAGGTGCTCAGCAGTGGCTCCAGCGTCGATGTTTTCGGCACACTGAAGCCCGCGAACTGCTCGCCTTGCGGCGCCGGCTCCTGCTGGGCCTGAGGATCGACAAAAATGAGGGCCTTGCCGCCGCCCAAGATGAACTGATCGACCGCATAGAGCGTCGGCTGGGGCAGATTCTTCGGATGCACGATCATCAGCACGTCGACGTCCGGCTCGATGCTCTTCAGGTCGGGCTTCAGCGTGCGGACGTTGAAGAGCTGCTCGAGCTGGCCAACGATGGTCCAGGGATCGCGCATCTGCTGCGTCGCCGGATCGAAGCCCGCGTCGATTGGCAGTCCCGCAATGAGCCCCACCACCGGCTTCTTCGGTGTATCAAGCTCGTGAACCAGGCGCACCACGTCGTACTCGAGGAACTCCGCGCGCTTCGGGTCGAAGAACGGGATGCTCGACTGCCCGTCGGTCGAATTCGTGCCAGCGAGACCAAAATACACTTTGCCTTCGGGTCCCTGCGTGCCCTGCAGGCCGAGTTCCGTGGCGCGGTCCTCTTCCTCCGAATACGGCTCCGGATCGATCACGCTCAGGCGCAGCTTGCCCTTCGAGCGCGCTTCGAGTTCCTGCAGGAGTTCGCGCACGCGCACCGCGTAGTTGCGGACGTCCGACCAGTCGTGCGTGCCCTTGTCGGAGTAGAAGAAATAGAGATTGATCGGCTCTCTGAGGTTCTGAACGATGTGCTTGGTGCCGTCGGCGAGCGAGTACAGGTGATTGTCGGTGAGATCGATGCGCCAGCCGCGCAGCGCGTAGCTCAGTAGAATCGTCAGGCCGATGAAGATGGCGGCCAGCGCAATGAGCGTGCTGCCGCCGACAGTCCTGCGTCGCGCGTTCTCCATGGCGCTCACTCCGCCTTCTTCATGTCGAGCACGATGGCGGTCGCGGCGAGCCAGAACGCCATCAGCATGAAGAAGTAGAGAATGTCGCGCACGTCGAGCACACCCTTCGAGATGGCGTCAAAGCGCGTGAGAAAGCTGAAGCTTGCGATCGCATCCACGAGCGCCTGCGGCAGAACACTCCCGGCGAACTCGAGCACCAGCGGAAATCCCGCGAGCAGCATGATCAGACACACCATCAGAGCGAGCAGAAACGCGATGACCTGGTTGCGCGTGAGTGCCGACATGCAGGCGCCGATGGCGAGACAGCCGCCCGCCATGAGCCACGCGCCGACGTAGCCGATGAGGATCGCGCCGTTGTCGGGGTCGCCGAGATAGCCGACCGTGATCCAGATGGGAAAGGTCAGCGCCAGTGCGATCCCGGAGAAGGCCCAGGCCGCGAGAAATTTTCCGACCACCGCCTGCCACAGTGTCACCGGCAGAGTCATCAGCAGCTCGATGCTGCCGCTCCCGCGTTCCTCCGCCCACAAGCGCATCGAAATCGCGGGCATCAGGAACAGGAACAGCCACGGCAGAAAATTGAAGAACGGCGCGAGATCGGCCTGGCCCCGATGATAGAAATTGCCCAGGTAGAAGGTGAAACTCGCGGCGAGCACCAGGAAGATGACGATGAACACGTACGCGAGCGGCGTAACGAAATAGCTCGCGAGTTCGCGACGGAAGATGATCCCCGTGCTACCCATGCGCGCTCCCCGTCGCGCCGGCGACGACTGCTGTCGGGGCGGACTCGGCCGTGCTCGACTCAGCCGTGCTCGACTCAGTAATAGCGCGGAAGACCTCATCGAGCCGGCCGGCTTCCAGGTGCAGCTCCTTGATCGACCAGCGTTCGCGGGCCGCCAGTTCGCTTACGCTCGGCAGCAATATCTGGTTCCCGCGCGGAAACGCCGTGAGGCGCGCTTCGCGCTCATTGAGCTCGACGCTCGCCACGGGTGGGAGCTGGGCGATTGCGGCGCGCGCGGCGGCGAGTGGCGTCGCATCGTTGAACCGCAGGCTCACCGCGTTGTGATAACGCGAGCGCGCCTCCAGGGCCTGCGGTGAATCGTCCGCGAGGATCCGGCCCCGCGCGATGATGATGGCGCGGTTGCAGACCGCGTTGACCTCTTCGAGGATATGCGTCGAGATCACGATGATCTTGTCCCTGGCCATTTCGCCGATGAGCGCGCGCACTTCGTGCTTCTGATTCGGATCGAGACCGTCGGTCGGCTCATCGAGCACGAGCACCAGCGGATCGTGAATGATCGCCTGCGCGAGACCGACGCGGCGCCGAAAACCCTTCGACAGTGTTTCGATCGCCTGTTCCAGCACGGGCCCGAGATGCAGCCGCTCGATCACGTAGTCGAGGCGGACCTTGCGCCGCTCGCCGCTGAGTGCGCGCAGGTCCGCGATGAAATCGAGGAAACGGCGCACGGTCATTTCGCCGTAGCTCGGAGCGCCTTCCGGGAGGTAGCCCATCACGGACTTCGCGGCGAGCGCGTCGGTCTGCAAATCGTGCCCGCACACGCTGACGCTGCCCGACGTCGGGGCGATAAAGCCCGCGATCATCCGCATGCTGGTGGATTTGCCGGCGCCGTTCGGACCGAGGAAGCCGAGGATTTCGCCGGGACCGACGCTGAAGGACAGGTCGTCGACCGCGACCAGCGAGTCGTAGCGTTTGGTGAGATGCTCGGTCTTGATCATGCAGGAGCCTTAAGACGTTTGCTCTCCCGGCGAGTTCCGCAGCCGGATGCATTTTTGTGGCGGGCGATTGTGTCGACGTGACCCGTAAAATTCAAGCACACTCGCAATGAAGATTTCTTCAGCAGGGTAGCTCGAGGATGGCCGCAGTGGCCGGTCGCAAGAACGTCGCCCAGCGCGAGGACAAGAACGCAAACACCCGGCTCGTGTGGGATTTGCCCGTGCGCTTGACCCACTGGCTGCTGGTTCTCTCGGTTGCCGGGTCCTACGTGACACATCGTCTCGGCACCGGTGCATTTCGCTATCACCGCTGGTGCGGCTATGCGGCGCTCGTGCTGGTGGCTGTACGTTGCGTCTGGGGATTTCTCGGGCCGCGGCACGCGTGCTTCACGTCATTCGTGCGCGGACCGCGCATCGTGCTGCGTTACCTCATCGAGCTTGCACACGGCCGTAGCGCTGCGTTTGCCGGCCACAATCCTGCCGGCGGCTGGATGGTGCTGCTGCTCCTCGCGCTGTTGCTCGGTCAGGCATTGACCGGACTTTTCGCAAACGACACCATCGCCGACACCGGTCCGCTTTATGGCTACGTGATGGGCCATACCAGCGACCGACTCACTCACTGGCATCATCGATTGTTCGATGCCCTGATGATCGCCGTGGCTCTGCACGTCATCGCAGTGGGCGCTTATCTCCTTGCGCGGAAAACCAACCTGCTGATGCCCATGCTCACGGGACGCAAGCCTGCGGGCGACGTCGGCGCCGACGAGGCGATCGTCAGCTCGCGTCTCGGGCTGTGGCTCTTGTTGCTCGCGGTGGCGGGCGCAATACTCGCCTGCATCATCGAGTACGCACCCGACGCGACGTTATTTGCGTTCTAGCAGTGCACCGTGCGCACGGCGGCTATTTTTCCTTGCGGAATTTATCGTGACAGGCCTTGCAGGCTTTGCCGAGAGCGGCGACAGCCGGTTGCACCTGCTTCAGATCCCTGGTCTGCGCAGCCGATACCACAGCGGCTGCCTTGTCGCCGAGATCCTGCATCAGCTGATCGAAGTCGGCGCGCTTCTCCCAGATCACCGGGAGCGCTTCGGTGGGCGCCCCGGCGCCGGATCCGGCCGGGAACGCCTCAGGCAGAATGCCCGCAATGAAACTGACGCGATCCGCGCGCCTGGCGAAGGCCGCTGCGTCATATGGCATCTTGTTGTTTGCCATCGCGAAGAGCGGTCCCGCATTGTTCGCCATCACGATGTAGAGGGCCTGTCGATATTCGATCTGCTTTTGCGCCAGGCTCGGACCCTGCGGCTGATCGGCACTCACAGCACGCAGCGCAAGCAGCAACGCCCCGACACTGCCGACCGCAAGCACTACACCCGCGGTACGTCCGCGAAAACCCGTGGTCATGATGTTCCGCCTTTCCCGACGCGCGCCGGGCGTTCGTGAGTTCACTTCTTCTTCTTCGACCGTTCTTTTTCCGCCGCCTTTTCGATGGCTGCGCGATGCTCCTTCAGGATCCTGCGAATTTCGGTGGCTGGCGGACGTTCGGCGAAGCGGCCGATGAGCTCGACCAGCTCGTGCCACTTGCGTCCCCAGACGGTGAGGCGCACGGCATCGGCAATGACCGTGGCGTTAATGTCCTTGTCCTTGCCATGCGATTCCCGGGTCGAAGTCGCGCGTTCGGCGGGCGCGCGCGCCTTCGGTTCGCGACGCGTTACTTTGCGCGCGTCAGTCTTCGCGCGCGGCGTTTCCACTGTGTCGTCCGGGTCGGACGCGTGCTCAGGTTCTCTGACCACCGGCCTCGGCATTTCGCGTGTCGCATCCAGCGCAGCCGCCAGCGCGCGTTGTTCGGCTGATGCAGTGAGGCGCACCGCGGTGGTGGCTTCAGCGCCCGGCGGCGGGCTTGGCGCGGCTTGCCGTGCGGGTACGGCGCGCGCGGGCGCGGCTGGCGGCGGTGATTGCACGACCGGAGGCACAAGCGGCGGGGGTATGACGGGCGCGGGGGGTGCGCTCGGCAAGGTTGGCGAGACCAATACGACCGGCGCGGCGCCGATCGCGGGCACCGTGCGCGCAGGCCCAATGGGCGTCGACGGCGGTAGTGCCGCCGGCGCGGGTGTCGCAACGGCCAGCGGTGCTTTGAAAACGGGCGCCGGTGGTGGCGCATATTGTTGTTCGGGCCGTGGTTGTTCGGGTGGTGGTGCGACGGCTGGCGTCGGCCTCGGCGCCGGCGCGGCCACGATTACCGGTGCGGCTGGCGGGGGCGGAGCGGGCGGACTTGGCGCGGGCGTTGAGTTTGCTACGGCTGCCCTTGGTGCAGGGACAGACGCAGGCGCGGGCGCAGGTGCAGCCACTGCCGGTTGTTTCGCCGTTGAAACGTCGACTTCGACCGCCACCTCGGCGAGCGGAATGAAGCGATCGACACGCGCGCCGACGAGGTTCACGAGGAAGGCCATCAGTTCGAGCGATTCGCAGAAGGTCGCGTCGCCAGTCGCGATGCGCGCTGCCACCTGATCGCGCAATTCGCGCGCTTTGCCCTTGGCAACCTCGATGATCCAGCGCGACGGCCGATCGTGTTCCGGCCAGGGCTGTGCCTTGCGATAGTCCGGCTCGTCGAGCGAGACGTATTTCAGGTGCAGCTCGAGACTCGCGAGCCACTTGTCGAGCAGCTCCGCAACGCGTTCATCGGCCGGGTTCACGAATGGGCGCCTCGCAGCCGGGGACTTGAGGCTAAGCCTAAACCAACCAGCCGCTATTAGCGCTTGGCGGTCTTCTTTTTCTGCTTCTTCTTGCCGGGTCGGCGTGCACCATAGGTGCCAGCCCAGATTTTGCCGCGACGGCTTCGACGATCACCCTTGCCCATTGAATCCTCGCAACTTGTTGTGGACCAGCGCGGCGCCGCACTCTACGTGAAGGCTGGAGCGGGGCGCAAGCTCAGCCAATCGTGCTGCCACCGTCGATCACGAGCGTGTGGCCGGTCACATAAGAGGCTGCGTCCGAACAGAGCCATACGATGCCCTGCGCGATCTCCTCGGGCTGGGCGATGCGACCCATCGGCACGCCCTCGGCGATGACGGAGACATCGATCTTGCCTGCGATCATGCGGGCAAGGAGTCCTGTGTCGACCGCGCCCGGCGCAATTGCGTTGACGCGGATATTCGAGCGTGCCAGCTCCAGCGCGGAGCATTTGGTCAGGCCGATGACGCCGTGTTTGCTGGCGCCATAGATCGCAACATTCGCGAGACCCTCGACGCCCGCCATGGACGACGTGTTCACGATCGCGCCGCCGCCATTGGCGAGCATGTGAGCGACTTCGTATTTCATGCCGAGCCAGACGCCGCGCAGATTGATGCCGATCGTGCGGTCGAACTCCTCGATCGTCGCTTCGTGCACGGGACCAAAGCGACCTTCGGTGCCGGCGTTGTTCACGGCCGCGTGAATGCGGCCGAAGCGCTCGATCGCCTTCGCCATCACGGCCTGGATATCGGTTTCACGGCGCACGTCGGCCTCGAGGAATTCGGCTTCGACCCGGTAGCGCTTGCGAATCTCCGCCTCGGCCGACTTGCCATCGTCCTTGCCGAGTCCCGCGATGAATACGTTCGCGCCGGCCGCCGCGAAGCGCAGCGCCGCCGCGCGTCCGATGCCGGTAGTGCCGCCGATGACCAACGCTGTTCGTCCGGAAAGGTCGATGGAATCAGTTGCCATGGCTCAAGAATCCTTCAGTGCGGGGTCGCGAAAATATGGACCGGCAGTCGCGCCGGCCCATGCCCGATCGTCGTCATACACGGCTCGACGTCGCCGGCCGGTTCGAACCCTTCGATATGCCTGATCACGGCGGACAGCAGGATCTGCGCGAGCGACATGGCCTTACCCCTGATTCCTCAACCCTGGGCCGCGGCGATGCCGCCGTCGACGTGCAGTATCTCGCCGTTGATGAAGGAAGCCTCGGGACTTAAGAGAAACGCCACGGCCTCCGCGTTGTCCTCCTCGCGGCCGAGGCGGCGCAGGGGAATGGTGCGCGCGCGCCGTTCGTATTCGGCGCGATCGTTGAGACCCATCGCGCCGGGCGTGGGCACCGATCCGGGTGCGACGGCATTGACGCGCACGCGTCGCGGTCCCAACTCCGCGGCGAGCGTTTTGGTGAGCGTAACGATGGCCCCTTTGACAAGGCTATAGACCGCCGTATTCGGAAATCCGCGCTCGGCCACGGGCGAGGCCATGTTGACGATTGCGCCGCCGCGCTCGGCGTTCATATGGGTGAGCAGGGCCTGGGCGCCCCACACCGATCCCTTGATGCCGATGCCGAGCATGCGATCGAGAATGTCATCGCTCACCTGATCGATTGGTTCATAGCGCAGCAGCATCGCGTTATTCACGACCGCGTCGATGCGGCCACACTCGCGGGCAAACTTGCCGGCGGCGTTCATGACCGCCGTGCGATTCGCGACGTCGGCTACATAGGCGAACGCACGACCGCCGCGACTGCGTATGTCGTCTGCAACGGCCGTGCAGTTGTTTGCGTCGATGTCGATTGCGCCGACCGTCGCGACGCAGCTGGCGAGCTTTTCCGCGAGCGAGCGGCCGAGCCCACGGCCCGCGCCGGTCACGAGGATCGCCTGATCCTGCAGGTTGAACGCGATGGCCATCCGTTTCTCCTTCAGCCCGTCCGCAATTTCCAGCGCTTGCCGTCACGCACGATCCAGCCGCAGCTCGGGTCGCAGAAATGACTGCCGATGATCAGGACTTTCCTGTCCGAGTAGCGCTCGACAAAGGCGCTGCGCGTCTTTGCGCCTTGCTCCTTGTCCATGTCGAAATTGCCGGGGATGTGCGGCTCGGCGACCTGGATCGGGTGATGCATCATGTCACCGGTGATGACTGCTTCCTCGCCGCGCGAGCGGATGTGCACGCTGACGTGACCTGGCGTATGGCCCGGCGTCGGTTCGAGTGAGACCTCGTCGGTGATCCTGTGATCGGGACCGATGAAGTCGACGAGCTTGGCATCCACGATCGGATCGATCGCATCCACGAGATGGCCCACGTGGTGATAGCCGCCGGTGCTTCTGAGGTGCTGCCAGTGTTCGTATTCGTGTTTGCCGAAAAGATAGCGTGCCTGCGGGAACGTGGGCACCCAGCGGCCGTTGACCTTGCGCGTATTCCAGCCCACGTGATCGAAATGCAGATGCGTGCAGAGCACCGTATTGATCGTTTCTGGCGGGTATCCGGCCACCGCGATGTCGTCGAGAAAGGTCGTCTGCAGGTTGCAGAAGACCGGGTACTCGCGTTCGCGGTCGGCGCCGATGCAGGTATCGATCATCACGCGCTTGTCGCGCGATTGCAGGACGAAGCATTGGAAGGAGATCAGCATCTTGCCCGCGGGCGTCGCGAAATGCGGCTGCAGCCAGGGAAATCCGAGCACGTACTCGGGTGTCCCGTTCGGCAGCAACATCGCTATGTCGTCCTCGTAGGCATTCACTTCGACGATGCGCACGACTTCCACGTCGCCGATCTTCCAGTGCTTGATGTTTTCGCGCGCCATGTGGACTCCTAGCTTGTGCCTTTGCGGATGAGGTCGGCGGCTTTCTCGGCGACCATGACCACGGCGGCGTTGGTGTTGCCGCCGACAACACGCGGGAAGACCGATGCGTCCGCCACTCGCAGCCCCGCGATGCCGTGCACGCGCAGCTCCGGGTCGACAACGGCGTTCGGGTCGCGGCCCATCCGACAGGTGCTGACAGGATGGTGAACCGTGTAGGACGTGCGGCGGACATGTTCCGCCAGTGCTTCTGCGCTCTGCGCAGCCGGGCCCGGCTGCACTTCCACCGCCCGATAGCGCGCGAAGGCGGGCGCCGCGATGATCCGGCGCGAGATCGCGAGGCCACGCAGAGTCGGGGCCAGGTCGTCCGGATCGCCGAGCAGATTCGGATTGATCAGCGGCGGCGTGCGCGGATCGGCACTCGCAAGCGTTACGCTGCCGCGGCTCTTCGGATAGACGTGCACGACGCTCAACGCGAAACCGTGCCCCAGTGGGAGTGGAAACGTGTTGGGATTGCGGCGCGCCGGCTGAAAGACGATCTGCAGATCCGGCCGGTCGAGTCCTTCTCTCGAGCGCAGGAAGGCGTTGGCCTCGAACACGTTGCTCGCGAGTGGCCCGCGCCGCGCGAACGCATACTCCAGCAGGTTCCAGGCGCCGCGCGGCGCCGCACGCAGCGATATGCCGTACGACTCGCTGTTCTTCGTCTCCATGACGATGCCGGCCGCAAGATGGTCGTGATAGTTCGCGCCGACGCCCGGCAGATGATGCTTGACGCCGATGCCGTGCGCCTTGAGCGCCGGTCCGTCGCCAATCCCGGAGAGCATCAGAATCTGCGGCGATTGAATGGCGCCGGCCGAGATCACGATCTCGCGCCGGGCGCTCACTCGCTTGCGTTCGCCGCCGATCTCGACTTCGACAGCCGTCGCGCGCCCGTCTTCGACGATGATCCGCGTCACAAGCGCATGCGTGAGGACATTGAGGTTGTCGCGCGAGCGTGCGGGGCGCAGGTAGGCAACCGCGGTCGAATCACGCCGGCCATTGCGGATCGTGCCTTGCCGACGTCCGTAGCCTTCCGGGTCCGCGCCATTGAAGTCGTCGTTGCGTTTGTAACCGAGCGAGCGCATCGCTTCGAGAAACGCGCCAATCATGGGGTTCGGCCGCGCGACGTGCGTGACTGCGATCGGTCCATCCGTGCCGTGATAGGGCGAGCCGGGAAAAGCTGCGTTGCTTTCGGAACGGATGAAGTAGGGCAGGACTTCCGCGTAGCTCCAGCCGGTATTGCCGAGCGCGGCCCAGTCGTCGAAGTCCTTCGGATGGCCGCGGAAGTACACCATGCCGTTGATCGATCCCGAACCGCCGATGACGTGGCCGCGTGGCACCGGGATTTGCCGATTGTCGAGCTGCGCCTGCGGCGTGCTCAGGAATCGCCAATTCAAGTGCGGGCGTCCGATCGCGGCCGCGACCAATGCGGGCACCTGGATGAACAGGTGACGGTCTTCACCGCCCGCTTCGATGAGACAGACCGAGTTGCCTGGATCCTCCGACAATCTCGCCGCCAGCACGCAACCCGCGGTGCCCGCGCCGATGACAATGAAGTCGAATGTGTCGTGCATCGAGATGGCCTGGTTAATGCCTACGTGGCCGCCGAGACCGCGATGTCCGAGAGCCGCTGCCAGCGCTCGATGTTGACGTCCGAATTCATCACGCCGGTGGCAAGTCCCACGAATGTCATGTCGAGCTCGGGATCGACCCAGAAGAGCGTCGTGCCGGCGCCATGATTACCGAAGGTCTCTGCTGAGGTCAGTGTTCCGAACAGCGCGTGCCCCATGCGATCGCCCCGCAGCGAAAAGCCGAGACCGATGTAGGCCGGCAGCAGCTCCCAGCCGCGAGTCTCGAAGATCTTGCGATACAGTTCGTTCGGTTTGTCACCCGTCCAGCAATGGCGCGCGCGCCGGACCATTGTCGGGGACAGAATCCGCTTGCCGCCGAGTTCGCCTTCGCGCCTCAGCATTTCCGCGAAGCGATACATGTCCGCGGCGGTCGATACGCCGCCGACCCACGGCATCTCCGCAAACTCCTCCTCGAACGCGCCGTTGGTGCCGAGGTTGCTGTGGCCAAGATGTTGTGTCGGGGAGTTGCCGCGAAATTCCGGCACGAGGTGGCGCTTCTTCAGGTCCTTGCGCACACCGATGGACGTGTCCTTCATCCCGAGCGGCTGCAGCAGGTCCTGCTCGACAATCTCCCGGTAGGAGCGCTTCT
The DNA here is from genome assembly GCA_041486385.1 of Steroidobacteraceae bacterium. Taxonomy (GTDB): domain Bacteria; phylum Pseudomonadota; class Gammaproteobacteria; order Steroidobacterales; family Steroidobacteraceae; genus JBGPLJ01. The sequence goes on along the minus strand of JBGPLJ010000060.1, from coordinate 1,919 downwards.
TCGGATCCGTGCGACGCAGGGCATCGCCCATGAGCGCGTGGTGACAGATCGGCGCGTAGCGCACGAACTGCCCCGGCGGATCCTGCGGGAAGATGTTCTTGCAGATCTCCGCGATGATTTCATCGAGCACGTCGATGTACATGCCTTCGCGCGGCGAATAGACGCTCGGCAGCCCGGAGGAATGCGTCAGCAGGTGATAGATCTCGATCTTCTCGCGCCCGCGGCCCGAGAATTCCGGGATGAGGTCCGCGATGCGCGTCGTGAGGTCGAACTGGCCGCGTTCGATCGCGCGCAGCACGAGCACCACCGTGATCGCTTTCGTGACCGAGAACAGGCTGAACACGGAATCCTTCTTCACGGGACGCTTGCGGGCCGAGTCCGCGTGACCGATCGCTGCGTGCAGCGCGAGTTTGCCGTGCCGGCCGACCGCGATGACGCCGCCAAAGTAGCGGTCCTTCGCGATGTCCTCCTGCATGACTTTCATCAGTTGGCCGAGCCGTGCGGCATCCATCCCGCCCGTATTCTTGTTACTGGCTTTCTTCACTTGGCCGCTCCTTGCAGCTGCGCGACGTAGAAGCTGTCCATGTACTCGCGCAGGCGATACACCTTGCCATCCTTGATCTCGAGCGCCCAGACATAGAGATTGTCGTACGCGCGGCCATCGGCAAACGTGCCCTTGCCGGTCGATTCGCCGATGACGAGCGAGCCTTTCGACGCGATCGATGTGACGTTGATCTTGGGATCGCCGGGTTTGAACATGCCGCGCACGGGCGCGAGGAACTCATCGACGATGCCTTTCTTGCCGCGGTGCGTGCCGGCCCCCGCAATCCCTTTGACCTGCACAACCCAGGCCGCCTCCTCATGAAACAGTTCGCGTACCCGCTTCAGATCGCCGCTGCTCAGCGCCTCGAAGAAGTTGAGAAAGATGCGTTCGTTGTCGTTGTCTGCTTTGACCATGTCGGTGCTCCTTAGGTCTTCAACGGGCGGCCGCATCGACTTCGGCAAAGGCTTCGCGCGCGGTGCGCACGGAATCGATGCCGGCCGGTATGCCACAGTAGATTGCAACCTGCAGAAAGATCTCGCAGATCTCCTCCCGCGTCACGCCATTCGTGAGCGCGGCCTTTACGTGTAACTTGAGCTCATGCGGCCGATTGAGCGCGCTGATCATCGCAAGATTCAGGAGGCTGCGGTCGCGGCGCGACAGTCCCGGGCGGCTCCACACCCGTCCCCAGCAGTATTCGGTCGACAGTTCCTGCATCGGCCGGCTGAAATCGTCGGCGCCGGCCAGCGACTTTTCCACATAGTCCTTGCCGAGGACGGCTTTGCGGACTTCGAGCCCGCGCTTGTACAAATCGGCACTCATTATCTATACCTCTGTTGGCGTGTTTCTCATTTAGGAGCCGTTCAGTTTCGGGGCACGGGCCGGGGCGCGATTTCGCAGCCGGCCTGCTGCTCGACGGTGCGTGCGATCGCCGTGCAGTCGGAGTCGGGTCCGAAATTGTCCTGGGTTTTCGCCAGCATCTCGCGCACAGCCTCGCCGACTCGCATCGGCACACCGAGCGCGGCGGCTTCTTCCAGACACAGCCGCACGTCCTTGAAGGCGAGGCCGGTGGAAAAGCCGAAGTCGAATCCGCGCGTCAGCACATGCTTTGGAAATTTGTGTTCCGACGCGGTGTTGCGGCCACTCGAGACGTTGATCACTTCGAGCATCACTTGCGGATCGAGGCCCGCCTTCACACCCATGGCCAGGGCTTCGGCGGTGATTGCGATCGCCGCCTGGGACATCAGGTTGTTCGCGAGCTTGAGCGTCTGGCCGAGACCAGGCGCTTCCCCGACGAAGAACAGTTTGCCAAGCCGCGCGAGCACGGATTCGACGTGGTTGAAGGCTGTTCGCGGACCGGACGCCATGATCGACAAGG
>JBGPLJ010000059.1:0-13738 GCA_041486385.1 Steroidobacteraceae bacterium | reverse complement strand
CGGACGCATTGTCAATCTGCTGGATACGCCCGGACACGAAGACTTTTCCGAAGACACTTACCGCACGCTGACCGCGGTCGATTCTGCACTGATGGTGATCGACTGCGCCAAAGGCGTGGAAGAGCGCACCATCAAGCTGATGGAAGTCTGTCGCCTGCGCGATACGCCGATCATGACGTTCATCAACAAGCTCGACCGCGATGGTCGCGAACCGGTCGAACTCCTCGATGAGATCGAAAATGTTCTGAAGATTCGCTGCGCCCCGGTCACCTGGCCGATCGGCATGGGCAGGGAGCTGAAAGGCATCTATCACCTGCTCGAGGACAGGATCTACGTGTACGTGGCGGCCGAGAAAGGCCGAGTCGGACAAAATCGCGTGATCGAGGGTCTGGCGTCAGCCGCCGCCGCCGAACTCCTCGGCGACCGCGCCGATGAAGTGCGTGAGGAGCTCGAACTCGCACGTGGCGCGACCGCGAGCTTCGACCGTGGGGCCTATCTTGCCGGCCGGCAGACGCCGGTGTTCTTTGGCTCGGCCATCAATAATTTCGGTGTCGATGAGCTCCTGACCGCCTTCGTCGAACACGCGCCGGGACCGCTCGCACGCGCGGCGACCGAGCGCGTCGTGGAGCCGCTCGAGGAATCGCTGACCGGCTTCGTCTTCAAGATCCAGGCGAACATGGACCCGGGTCACCGCGATCGCATCGCGTTCATGCGCCTTTGCTCGGGGCGGTATCAGAAGGGCATGCGGCTCTTCCATGTGCGCCTCGACAAGGAAATGCGCATCTCCGATGCGCTCACCTTCATGGCGGCGGATCGCCAGCAGGCGGAGTTCGCGTACGCGGGCGACATCATTGGCCTGCACAATCACGGCACGATCAATATTGGCGATACCTTCACCGAGGGTGAAGCCCTGACGTTCACGGGCGTGCCCAACTTTGCGCCGGAAATGTTTCGCCGCGCCGTGCTCAAGGACCCGTTGCGCATGAAGGCGCTCGGCAAGGGGCTCGACCAGCTGTGCGAGGAGGGCGCAACGCAGCTCTTTCGGCCCATGCGCAACAACGACCTCATTCTTGGAGCGATCGGCCCGCTGCAGTTCGAAGTCGTCGCGTTCCGGCTGGCGGACGAGTACAACGTCACCTGCGTGTTCGATGACATCAATGTATTCACCGTCCGCTGGATTGCCTGCGATGACGCACGGCGGCTCGCGGAGTTTCGCGTCAAGGCGCATGAACATCTCGCCGTCGATCACAGCGGAGCGCTCGTCTACCTCGCGCCGAGCCGCGTGAATCTGCAACTGACGCGCGAGCGCTGGCCCGAAATCGATTTTCGCGAAACTCGCGACCACCTGGCGCGCGCCGCGTGACACGCCAGCCGGACACAGCGGCGAATTCCTGGAGCGCGCTGTGGCGGCGGCCGGTCGTCGCCTGGGCATTTTGCGACTGGGCGAATTCGGCCTTCGCGACCACCGTGATGGCGGGATTCTTCCCCGTCTTCTTCAAGCAGTTCTGGAGCGCTGGCACCGACGTAACGCTGAGCACATTCAGATTGGGGCTCGCCAACGGCGCCGCGAGTTTTGTCGTCGCCATGGTGGCGCCGCTCATCGGCGCGATTGCGGATAAGGGAGGCGCGCGCGTCCGCCTGCTCGCCCTCTTCACGGTGCTCGGCGCGGCCATGACCAGCGCGATGTATTTCGTCGGGCGCGGCGAATGGGTGATGGCGGTCGCGTGCTACGTGGTGTCCTCGATCGGCTTCTGGGGCGGCAATCAGTTCTATGACTCGCTCATCGTGGATATCTCCACGGAGAAGGAGTTCGATTTCGTTTCGGGCTATGGCTACGCGCTCGGCTATCTCGGCGGCGGACTGCTGTTCGCGGTGAATGCCCTGATGGTCAGGAGCCCGGCGAGTTTCGGTCTCGCCAATGCCGAGCAAGCCGTGCAGGTGTCGTTCGTGACCGTTGGCGTGTGGTGGTTCGTCTTCACCATTCCCGCGATGTTCTTCATCAAGGAGGCGAAGCCCGCGCGGGCATCGCTTGGCATCCGGGCGGCACTCGCCGGCTGGCGGGAACTCCTCGCGACCTTGCGGGCCATCACCAAGTACCGCGAGCTGACCTTGTTTCTCCTCGCGTACTGGTTCTATATCGACGGCGTCAACACGGTTATCAAGATGGCGGTGGATTACGGCATGTCGATCGGACTGAAGTCCGCGAGCCTGCTGCAGGCGCTGCTCGTCACGCAGTTCGTCGCGTTTCCTGCGGCGCTCGCATTCGGCTGGTTCGGCGGAAAGTTCGGGGCCCGCAACGGCATCCTGATCGCGATCGGCGTGTACTTTCTCGCAACTTTCGGCGCGTATTTCATACACACCGAGCGCGACTTCCTGGTGCTCGCGATCATCATTGGCCTCGTGCAGGGCGGCATCCAGTCGCTTTCGCGCTCGCTCTACGGGCGTCTCGTGCCACCGGGCAAGTCGGGCGAGTTCTTCGGCTTCTACAACATGATGGGGAAGTTCGCCGCCGTGCTCGGTCCGACACTGACCGGCGTCGTGGCGTTCGTCTCGCACGATCCGCGTCTTGGCATCATGTCGATCTCCGTGCTTTTCGTCATTGGCGGCGTATTTCTGATGCGTGTTCCGCACGGCGCTGCGCGTTGACCCCTTTTTCGCTTAGCCGGCCCGGCTCGCGGGATCGAGCCAGCTCGCCGGATCCAGCTGATAGTAGCGGGCGAGTTCCCCGTAGAGCGGTGGGTCTTCTGCCTTGAGTGCCGCAGCACTTTCGAAGAACACTTCGGTGACGACGGCGAAGAACTCCGCTTCGTTCTCGAGTGCGTACGCATCGATCACTGTTGCGCGGCCGCCGTGGATCCGGTGCCAGGCGCGGCCGTAAGCCGCCTTGAGCGCGGTCGACCAGCGCTCATAGTCCGCGCTATCGGCGAGAATCGGGGCGCCATTGCCCGAGCCATCCTCGTTGTCGAGGTAGTGAGCAAACTCGTGCAGCACGACGTTCGTGCCGTCGGCCGTAGCGCGCGCGCCGCCTTCCACATCGGACCAGGACAGAATGATCCGGCCCGTGTCGAAAGTCTGGCCCAGCAATTCCCGAGGTTCTTCGGTGACGACGCCCGCGTCATCCACCTCGCGATCGTGTACGAGAAAGGAACTCGGATAGACGAGGATACTGTCGAGCTCGTCATAGACACCGGGATGCTCTTTGCGGCGATTGACGATGAGGAGGCAAGCCTGCGTTGCGATGCTGAGTTTCATGGCCGCCGAGATCTCGAGTCCGGCGCAGCCGACGAATTCCTTTTCCGCAATGAACACCGCTACCAGCGAGTCGAGCCGCGCCTTGATCTCGATGGGCAGGCGCCGATAGAGGGGCACCTCTTCCTCGACAGACAAGCGCGCGCCACGGTCGAGGCCCTGACTTCTCACGCGCTCTCGTTTGCGCGCACGCCACCAGGGCAGGCCCAGCTGGCTTGCCAGCACGATGCCGGCGGCGGCGAGCACGATGATGAGTGCGCTCATCGCGGCGTCCAGGATTTCTCGAAGGCGCGCGCGAGGCGTGTGATCTCCTCGATGTCACTGCTCTCATCCGGCGCGAGATAGCGCGCGCGCACGAAGCTGCCGATAAATGCGTCGACGACGGGCGCGGCGGCCGGCAATGAGAGCTTCAGGCGCTGCGCAAAGTCGACCGGACCCTCGTCGGGCCGCCGTTCGACACCGCGTCGCGCGGCAGCCTTGCAGAAGCGCTGGTACAGGCCGACGAGCGGATCGCGGTTCCGCGGCGTCATGTCACGGCGCAGTGCCAGCGTGATCCACAGCAGGAAGACCGTGAATCCGAGCCCGAGCAGAATGGCGAGCGTGTGCCAGTCAGGGTCGGGCAGGCCCAGCCATTCGAGCAAGGCCCGCTGCTTGAAGCGATCGAAGTCGAGCACACGGTCGCGCCACCAGGTGTTGGCCGCATCCCAGGCGAAGCGGATGTTCTGCAGCCATTCGGCACTGTCGAACCAGCGTTCCGACGCGGCCCTGCCGGCGGCCAGCGAATCCTCCGCGCCGCGTTCGAGGCGATCGGGCGCGACCACGGCGGTTGGATCAACGCGCTGCCAGCCGGCGCCCCGCAGCCAGATCTCGCTCCACGCGTGCGCATCCGCCTGACTCACGTACCAGTAGTCTCCCAGCCGGTTGTATATACCGCCCTGATAGCCCGTGACGACGCGCGCCGGGATGCCCGCCAAGCGCATCAGCACCGTGAAGGCCGAGGCATAGTGGCCGCAGAAGCCGCGCCGGGTATTGAACATGAAATCGTCGATCGCATCGGTCTCGAGCCGGGGCGGGGTCAGCGTGTAGGCGAAGCCCTGGCCCGCGAACAAGTCGAGCACCGCGCGCACGTAAGCGCGATCGTCCGGAAAGCGGGCGCGCAGCTCCGCCGCCAGTGTGCGTGTGCGCGGATTGCGGCCCTCGGGAAGTCGAATGTCGCGACGGCGCAGGCTCTGTGCGAGATCCGTCTCGCCTCCGGGTGCCGTCCGCGTATAGGAGGTCAGCTCGAAGCTCTGTGCTTCGGTAACGGGCCGCGACAAGAGCAATTGATAGTCGAAGGCCTGCGTGACGGTGTCATCGCCGAGCCATTGCACGGGATGATCGAGGGCGAAGAGCCACGGCCGGTTGTTCGCTTCCAGCATGACGCGATAGGAGTAGCGCGGGCCCGTGAACGCGAGTGGCTGGGTTGGATAGAACTGGCCACGCGTGCGACGCCAGGTGTAACCGTCGAAGTCATGGAGCACCGGTCCGCGCCAATAGCGCTCGATCGGCGGCGGGACCGCGCCGTGGAAACGCGCCCGAAAGGCGGGCGCATCCGAGAGCGTGAGGTCGGAGATCTCGCCGGGATTCATCTCATCGCCGAGGCCGCTCCGCGCCTGCGTTGAGTTCGGCAAGGCCCAGAAGGGTCCGGGCACGCGCGGAAACAGCAGGAAGAGAACCGCCGCGAGCGGCAACGCGTAGAGCAGCATGCGGCCGCTCATCGCGAGCGCGCGCCGCCACGGCATCACATCCTCGGCGCGCGTCACCGCAAAGAGGGCGGTGAGGCCGAGCCAGGTAACCAGCGCGTAGTAGGGCAGGAGCCAGAGGCCCTGGTCGCGGAGCATGGCGGCGAGCAGCAGGAAGAAGCCGATCAGCACGAGCAGCACGTGATCGCGTAATGCCCGCGTCTCGAGGAGCTTGAGGGCCGCCATCAGGGCGAGGAGTGCGCTGCCGGCTTCGAGTCCATTGATCGTCCGATAGTTTGCGAGCACGGCGATCAGCGCGAGCACGGCGCCTGAAGAGCGCACGATGCGTCCCGGCAGCGGCCGTTGCCGAAGCGCGATGCTGAGGCGCCATAGACCTGTGGCAAGCACCACGCCGCTCACCCACAACGGCAGATGAAAAGCGTGTGGCAGGTAACCTGCGCCGACGGCGACGAGTGTCCAGCGAACACGATCAAGCGCAGTGCGCGGCGCCGTGTTCACAGCGTCACCGTTGCGGAAGGCTCGCCGTGGAGAGCCAGCGCGAGCAGACAGCGCCGCTCATGGGCGGCACCTGTCCCAAGCGCAAGGTGGGTTCCCGGCAGGTCGAGCGCGTAAGCGGCCGCGGCACCTTCGGCATCGACTACCCAGCGCGCCAATTGGCAGAGCCGCTCCTCGAGATCGGCTCCCGGTGTGTGGTTCAGGTCGAGGACGAGCCAGCGGCGTGCGGCGCCGCTGTATTCCTTGGCGAGCAGCTGGTCCGTGCGCGCGAAAGCTTTCCAGCTCACGCGGCGTGGCGAGTCACCTTTCTGGTAGTCGCGCAGACCCGCGAAGTCCTCCTCGCCACGGCCGGGAGCGTCATGCTGACCGGTCGCGGACGTCGCGGCGAGCGGTGGCGGCGCGCTGCCGCCAGGTTTCGGGTATGCGATGAATTCCGCGCAGTCATAGACCCACGCCCAGGCGCGAAAGAGGCGCAGGGGAAAGCGCGTCTCGAGCGCGAGTCGCGCGACTCGGTTGCGGCCGCGCCTGTGGGCGCGCACCGGCACCGCACACGCGAGGCGTTCCCGGGCAGGCACTGACACGCACACGCTCTCTGAGTCGTCGGCCCGAATTTCCAGGTCGAGCCGATCGAGAGCCGACGTGCTCAGCAGCTCGACGCGGAGCATTGCTGATTGACCGACGAAGACGGGCTCCGCTTCGAGCGCGCGCAATTGCACGCCCGCGAGATTTCGATGGCAGTAGTGCATGGCGACGACGGCGACCGCCGCCAGCACGAACGTCAGGGCCAGCGCGAGATTGTTGTTGTAGTTGAGGCCGGCGAGGAGCATGCCGAACACGATGGCGCCGTAGAAGACGCCGAAGCTCGTCGGCAGGATGTAGACACGCCGGCGCACGATACTGAGGGGCAACCGGTCGGGACCGTGGCGCCGCAGCGACCACGCGCGCATGCGCGCCCGCCAGGCTGCGCGTCTGCGCTCGCGGAATCGTTGGAGCATGGTGCGCGCGATGGTCTTTTCCAGGCTTGGGACGGATGACAACTACGGAATCGGCACGCTCTCAATGACAAATCGGGCGGCCGCGCTCGACGATTCGGCGGACGCCTCATCGCGCGCGCGCAATCGATGGCCGATAACCGCGGGGAGAATGGTCTGCACGTCTTCGGGTAAGACTCCCGGCCGGCCATGAATCAGCGCCCAGCTCTGCGCCGCCCGCACAATCGCAATCGCCGCCCGGGGCGAAAGGCCGGTTGCGAAGCGCGTCGCCGCGCGCGTGAATGCGACGATCTGCTGCACGTAGTCGAGGAGTGCATCCGAAGTCCGGATCCAGCTCACTGCATCCTGCAGGGCCAGCAGCTGACCGACCGGTAGCGCGGCCTCGAGATTCGGCAGAAGTTCGCGCCGGTCGCGCCCCTGCAGGAGCTCGCGTTCGAGCGCGGGCGCCGGGTAGCCTAGCTCGATGCGCATCAGGAAGCGGTCGAGCTGGGATTCCGGCAGCTGAAACGTGCCGATCTGGCTGGTCGGATTCTGCGTGGCGATCACGAAGAAGGGTTTCGGCAGCGGGTAGGTCGCGCCGTCGGCCGTGACCTGATGCTCTTCCATGGCTTCGAGCAACGCGCTCTGTGCCTTGGGCGTGGCGCGATTGACCTCATCGGCCAGCACCAGCTGTGCGAACACCGGACCCTTGTGAAAGTTGAAGCGCTGCGTATCGCGATCGTAGATCGAGACCCCGATGATATCCGCCGGCAGCAGGTCGCTCGTGAACTGCACGCGCTGGTAGGAAAGTCCGAGCACGCGTGCGAGCGCATGCGCGAGCGTCGTCTTGCCGACGCCCGGAATGTCCTCGATCAGAAGATGGCCGCGTGCCAGCAGGCAGGCGAGCGCCAGTCGAATCTCATGATCCTTGCCGAGAATCACCCGATTGACCGCGGCGAGCGCCCCCTCCATCTGCTTCTGGCCGGAGCGCGCAAGTTTCCCGGCGTCATCCATGGCTTGATCCTACCGGAGTTCGGCGAGGAGCTTCAGCTGCGTTTCGATCTGCGCGAGTTCCCGCTCGAAGTCGGCGACGCGGCCGCGCTCCTGGGCGATCACCTCGGGCGGAGCGTTGGCAACGAATTTTTCGTTGGCAAGCTTGCCATGGCACTTGGCGAGCTCCGCGCGGGCCCTGGTTGCGCGCTTGCCGAGCCGCTCGCGCTCCGCCGCCACATCGATGAGACCCGCCATCGGCACCAGAATCTTCATTTCCCCGAGGAGCGCGGTGGCGGATTGCGGCGCAGCCTCGCCCGCCGCAAGCGGGCGTATGCCAGCGACCTGCGCGAGGCGCTCGAGGTAGCCGCCATGGGACTTCAGGAGCGTCAGGTCGCGCTCGCCCGCGTTGGCGACGAGCACGTCGAAGCGTTTCGACGGCGCGATGTCCATCTCGCCCCGGATCTGGCGCACGCCGAGAATGAAGTCCATCACCCAGCGCATTTCGCTCTCTGCAGCGGCGTCGCGCGGGAAGTCGCTGGCAAGCGGGTAGGGGGCGAGCATGATCGTCGGACCCGACTTGCCCGCGAGCGGTGCGATGCGCGTCCAGAGCTCTTCGGTGATGAACGGCATGATGGGGTGCAGGAGCCGCAGTATCGTTTCCAGCACCTGGGCGAGCGTTTGCCGCGTGCCGCGCAATGCGGCGGCGCTCGTTGCGGGCGACTGCAGGATGGGTTTGGAAAGTTCGAGGTACCAGTCGCAGAACTCGTACCAGGTAAATTCGTAGAGCGCCTGCGCGGCGAGATCGAAGCGATAGTCCGCGAAACCGCGAGCAGCCTCGGCCGCCGCGAACGAGCAGCGCGAACGAATCCAGCAGTCAGCGGCGCTCAGTTCCACCTCACCTCGAAGGCCGCAGTCCTGCCCGTCGGTCACCAGCGTGACGTAGCGCGCCGCGTTCCAGAGCTTGTTGCAGAAATTCCGGTAACCGCCAACGCGGGCCAGATCGAAACGAATATCGCGGCTCTGGGTCGCGAGCGCGGCGAAAGTGAAGCGCAGGGCATCGGTGCCATGAGCCTCGATGCCTCGCGGAAACTCCTTGCGCGTCGCCTTCTCGATCGCGGGCGCCAGCTGCGGCTGCATGAGCCCGGTCGTGCGCTTTTTTACCAGCGACTCGAGGTCGATGCCGTCGACGATATCGAGCGGATCAATGACGTTGCCCTTCGACTTCGACATCTTCTGGCCTTCCGTGTCGCGGACGAGTCCGTGCACGTACACTTCGCGAAATGGCACGTCGCCCATGAACTTCAGGCCCAGCATGATCATGCGCGCGACCCAGAAGAAGATGATGTCGAAGCCGGTGACCAGCACGCTCGACGGGTAGAAGGTCGCAAGATCCGCGGTTTTTTTCGGCCAGCCAAGCGTTGAGAATGGCCACAGCGCGGAGGAGAACCAGGTGTCGAGCACATCATCATCCTGCGTCAGCGCGACGTTCGCTGCGAGACCGTTACTTGCGCGGACGGCGTCGATGCTGCGGCCGACGTAAACCTTGCCCGCAGCGTCGTACCAGGCGGGAATGCGGTGGCCCCACCAGAGCTGGCGGCTGATGCACCAGTCCTTGATGTTGCGCATCCATTCGTAATAGGTCTTGTTCCAGTTCTCCGGCACGAAACGGATCCGGCCTGCTTCGACGGCAGTGATCGCCGCAGCCGCGAGCGGCGCCACTTTGACGTACCACTGATCCGTGAGGTACGGCTCAAGAATGGCGCCCGAGCGGTCGCCACGTGGCACGGCGTGGGTATGCGCTTCGATGCGTTCGATGAGACCCGCCGCTGCAAGATCGGCCAGCATGATCTCGCGCGCAGCAAAGCGATCGAGACCGCGATACTTCGCGGGCGCGTTTTCGTTGAGGTGCGCGCTGGGATCGAGGATGTTGATCTTCTCGAGTCCGTGGCGCTCGCCGACTTCGTAGTCGTTGAAATCGTGCGCGGGCGTGATCTTCACGCAGCCGCTGCCGAACGCCGGATCGGCATAGGCATCGGCGATAATCGGAATCAGCCGATCCGTGAGCGGCAGCCGAAGTTTTTTGCCGACGAGTTTCCGATAGCGCTCATCATCGGGATTGACCGCGACCGCGGCATCGCCGAGCAAGGTCTCGGGTCGCGTCGTGGCGACGATGACGAATCCGCTGCCATCCTCAAACGGATAGCGCAGATGCCAGAGCTGGCCGGCTTCCTCTTCCGCGACCACTTCGAGATCGGAGACCGCCGTGAGCAGTACCGGGTCCCAGTTAACGAGTCGCTTGCCGCGGTAAATGAGCCCTTCTTCGTGCAGCCGCACGAATACCTCGGTCACAGCGGCCGAGAGGTCTGGATCCATCGTGAAGCGTTCGCGCGACCAGTCGAGCGAGGCGCCGAGGCGCCGCAGCTGGCGCGAAATCGTGCCGCCCGATTCTCCTTTCCACTTCCAGGCGCGCGCCACGAATGCCTCACGGCCGAGGTCATGACGCGTCTTGCCTTCGGCATTCAGCTGACGCTCGACCACCATCTGCGTTGCGATGCCGGCGTGGTCCATGCCCGCCTGCCACAGGGTGTTGCGGCCTGACATGCGCATCTGACGAGTGAGCGCGTCCATGATCGTGTCCTGGAACGCGTGGCCCATGTGCAGCGTCCCGGTCACGTTGGGCGGCGGAATCATGATGCAGAAAGCGGCGCCCAGGCCGCGCGGGGAAAAATAGTCCGCGCTTTCCCAATGCGTGTAGAGCCGACCTTCGATGTCGCGCGGGGAGTAGGCCTTGTCCATCTAGCGGTCCCGCGGGGCGTCGGGCTGCGTCAGTCGCTCCTTGAGCACGCGATCGACGATCTCCGGCAGCCGTGCGCGCAGCTGATCCGCGACGCGTTCGAGGAGCGTCGCCTCCATTTCGCGCGCGGCGGCGTGCAGCAGCTCCTCCGCGGTCTTGAGCGTCTGGCTCACGATTTCCGACTGCAGCGCGGCAATACGCTCCGCGCTGATGGCGGTTGCGGGCTTGCGCAGCGACACGACCTCGCTCAGCACGGGGATGGAGCCGCTCGTCGAACCCGTGTCCTGGCCGCCGCCGTGGCTATGGGGCTTCTTGTTCGCCACCCGCTGAGCCTCCGATGTTGTGAGTGTCGGGCTTGATGCCGCGCTCGACATAGTAGCGATAGCGCTCACGGCCCGCGCGCCGTCGATCGTTGTCCGCGTCGATGATCTCGGCGATGCGCGCATAGTCGGTGAAATTCGCCGGAACGGATGATCCCAGGTTGATCAGGAGGTCGGGATGTGCCGGGCGCTGTCCCTGCCAGCCAATGACGACGGGGCAATCCGATTCGCCCGCCGCCGGCTGCAGTTCGTGGGGAATGAAGCTGCGGTCGCGAAACGTCCACAGGAGGTTATCGAGCGCCTCGGCATCCGCGGCGGTTTCAGTCAGCAGGGACACGCGCTGCTTCAGGTCGAACGCTTTCTCCGCGATGCGGCAGGCGTACACGAGCCGCGGCCGCGTCTCGACGCCTTCCAGCACGTAGAAATCGACACGCGGCATGCGCTCGTCAGGCTCCTGCCCGGGCAATCAGAAAATCAGCGAGCAGTGCGACCGGCCGCCCGGTGCCGGACTTCTGCGCGCCGCTCAGATACGCCACGCCGGCGATATCGAGATGCGCCCAGTTCAGACCCTGCGTGAATTTGGCCAGGAACGCGGCTGCAACTGCCGCGCCGCCTTCACGCCCGCCGACGTTGGCGAAATCCGCGAAGTTGCTCTTGAGCGGCTCCGCATACTCGTCTGCCAGCGGCAGGCGCCACGCAGCGTCGTCGGCGCGCGTTCCCGCCGCGAGCAGCTCCGCCGCCAGCCGATCGTGCGGTGTCATGATCCCGCACATATAGGGACCGAGCGCCACGACGCATGCGCCAGTGAGTGTCGCGACATCGATGATAGCTGCCGGCTTGAAGCGCCGCGCATAGTGCAGGGCGTCGCAGAGAATCAGACGCCCCTCGGCATCCGTATTGAGAATCTCGACGGTCTGCCCCGACATGGTAACGACAATGTCGCCTGGCTTCACGGCGCGGCCGTCGGGCATGTTTTCACAGGCCGCAATGATACCCACCAGGTTGATCGGCAGGCCGAGTTCAGCGGCGGCCGTGAGCGCGCCGAGCACGCTGGCGGCGCCACCCATGTCGAATTTCATCTCGTCCATTCCGGCGGGGTCCTTGAGGGAAATGCCGCCGCTGTCGAACGTGATGCCCTTGCCGACAAACACCACGGGGGCATCCGCGGCGCGCGCGCCGCGATACTCGAGGACGATGAACTGCGCGGGCTCACCGCTGCCGCGCGTGACCGCGAGAAACGCGCCCATCTTCAGGCGCTCGATCTGAGCGGGCCCGAGGATGGTCGCCGACATCTTCTTGTGGCGTTTCGCCAGCATCCGGGCCGTGTGTGCGAGATGCAGCGGCGTGCAGACGTTCGCCGGAAGATTGGCGAGGTCGCGCGCCTGCCTGATTCCTGAGGCAATCGCACTGCCGTGCTTTGCGCCACGTTCGGCGGCGTGAACGCTGCGCGCGTCGGCGACGGGCAGCGTCACGCTCTTGAGCGCCGGTGCGGCGGGCTTGGCCGAGGTCTTGAGGTCCGGAATGCGGTAGAGCGCGAGGTGCGCGAGCTCCGCAACCAACCGGCCGCGGCCATAAGGGTCGAGGCCCCGCAGGGGTTCGGCGGCGACGGCGAGGTTGGCCGCCATCGCACCGGTGCGGGTCACTGCCTGGAGCGCCGCGACCAGCGCGCGGCGCAGGGGTTTTCGGCCAAAGGAACTCTTGCTGCCGAGGCCGACCAGGAGCGCGCGCGGTGCAGCGGCTGTGGTCAGGTCCATAAGCAGCAGCGTGTCCGCAAGCCGGCCGGCGAAATCGCCGCGCGCAATGAGCGCCGCGATCCGTCCCTTCAGGTCGCGATCGAGCGCGCGCGCAGCGACGCCGAGTTCGCCACCCTCATAGACGCCTACCACTGCGCAGTCGCTCGGGACGCGGGCCGCATTTTGGGTGACGACGTGAATCTGCATCGCTTGTGAAGCCTCTTTAGGCAATCCCCATGACGTCCGGGCTGAAGCTATTGTCGTTGAGGCGGACGTTGGAGTGCTTTACTGTAATGCCGCGTACGCGGTGGCACCCTATGAATGAACAGTTAAATCGACCAGTAATGCAATGGTCAATCGATGGGTCGAGAGTGTACTCGATTCCCCTCAGCTAGCTCATGTCCCGCGTCATCGATCGCTATCTGCTACGCGAGGCGGCTCAGAGCTGGCTCGCAGTGACGGGTGTGCTGCTCGTCATCCTGGTCAGCAACCAGCTCTCGCGGACGTTGCAAAGGGCCGCCGAACAGAGTCTGCCGCAGGAGATCGTGATTGCGCTGATCGGGCTCAGCACGATCACGAACCTGACGGTGCTGATGCCTGTCGGACTGCTGCTTGCAATCGTGCTCGCCTTCGGGCGCCTCTATCACGAGAGCGAGATGACGGCCGTGCAGGCCTGCGGAATCGGCACGCTGCGGCTCTATCTGCCCGTGTCGGTGCTGGCGATGGCCGCGGCGGTCGCGCTCGCGTGGCTCGCGTTTTTCGGTGCCCCGGACGCCGCGCAGCGGGCATACACCATTCAGAGCGCTGCCGTGCGCACGGCCCAGCTTGCGGATCTTGCACCCGGCAAGTTCCGCAGTTTTGGCGGAGCCGCGGTGTTCTATGCGCAGCGTGCCGATGACAAGGGCGCACTCTATGACGTGTTCGTCGAACGCAGGGTTGGCAACAAGATCGAAGCGGCGGTGGCCGAGCGCGCGGAGAACAGCGTCTCGCGCGATGGCAACGTTCACACGGTGACGCTTTTCAACGGCACCCGCTACGACGGCGTCGCCGGCGAGCCGCAATTTCGGATCACCGAGTTCGAGTCGCACGGTATTCCCGTGCGCTTGCCGGGACTCGCGGCCCCCAAAGACCGCCGCGAATTGATGGCGACATGGGATCTCGTCGGCTCGGCGGACCCGCGCGATCAGGCGCAGCTCTCATGGCGTGCAGCCGCGCCGATCATGGCCTTCGTGCTGGCGCTCCTCGCGGTGCCCGTCAGCCGGCTGCGGCCGCGGCAGGGACGCTACGCGCGGATGGGGCACGCGATTCTCGTGTACTTCATCTACTTCACGTTGTTGTCGGCAGGCAAGGTGTGGATCGAGCGCGGCATGGCCCCGGCGTGGCTTGGCCTGTGGTGGGTTCACCTCCTCATGGTCGCCTATGCCGTGGTTCTGCTGTTTCG